>CADECN010000037.1:0-10804 GCA_902825785.1 uncultured Hyphomicrobium sp.
GAACAGGCGGGTCTGCGTTTTGCGGGTCTCTCACCTGACGGCCTGCTGCCCGAGACGATCGAATACCCGAACCACCCGTGGTTCGTTGGCGTGCAGTATCATCCCGAGCTGAAGTCGCGTCCCTTCGACCCACACCCTCTGTTCGCGGGCTTCATCGCCGCCGCGGTCGAACAGAGCCGCTTGGTCTAGTTATTTAGCGAGATTTAAAGAGCACCGCGAATGCGACCTCTCACCAAATTCTGCCTCGCGGGCGCGGTTGCGGTTTCGGGCTGCGCAACCAATGAAGAGAAGAGCATCGGAAACGCGTTGTCGGGCTCAAGTTTCGGGATGCCCGCTGTCTACGAAGGAGATATCAAGAGGAAATACTCCGTCCTCAAACAGGTCCGCGTTCGGCGGAAGCAGATCTGCGGCCCAATGTACTACGATGTATTTTCGGGCATCGGCTGGATGAAAAACGCCGGCAAAGAAGTTGGCGCGGACGCAGTCATCAACTTCGGTTCTCAGCGAATAAGCGCAGAATACCCGCTGCTGAGCTGCGGCGAGTTCGAGGCCTGGGGCACGGCTGTGAAGTTCGAAGGTTGACGGTCGAGCTTCGTTCACGCCTGCGCGCGAGCGTCAAAAGGACGTCTTTTCAAAACGCCGGCCCATTAACAGTCACGCTCCCGTAACGGATCGGTCATAGCGCTGAAACGAGAATCCTTCCTTGTGCCCATGACAAGCCGGAATGTCATGGGGAAGGACCATGCGGAGCGCGGCGCAGGATTGGGATCGGTTCGTCATCGCGCCGCCATGTCGCGTCCCCACCATTTCCGACGTTTTCACTGCGCCCCTGCCGCATCTTGCAGCCTTTGATCGATTACTGTTGCGCGCCCTGGCGCTGGCTGCGCGGACGAAGGTCTTGAGCGTCGCCGGAACCGACCATATCGCTGCCGGTCGCGATCCGTTCATCGCCGTCCTCAATCACACTACGCGCCAGGAAGCCCTGCTCGTTCCGCCTCTGTTGATGCTGCTGCGCTCGGGCCGGCGCATCCACTTCGTCGCCGACTAGAACTTCCGCCTCGTCCCCGGTGTCGCGACGCTCTATCGCCGCGCGGGTGTCATCACGGTCGCGCGCAAATCCGCCAAGCCACGCGTGCTCAACGTCTTGAAGCCTCTGTTCCGCGAACCCCTCTCACCTTTCGCCCAAGCGCGCCAGGCGCTCTTCGACGGCCGTTCCATCGGCATCTTCCCCGAGGGTACCGTCAATCGCGACCCGCACCGCTTGCTGCGCGGACGTTTGGGTGCGGCGCGCCTGTCCCTCGAAACCGGCGCGCCGATCATACCCATCGGCCTGCGTTTCCCGCACGTGCCGCAAGGAACGCTCGTGCCGGAGGGCAGCGCAATCGCAATCGAAGTCGGCGCGCCACTCACGCCACCATCAATCGCGGAACAACCGGCGTCGCGCGATGTCCGCGCCTGGCACGCGCGCATCATGAGCGAACTGTCGGTGCTTTCAGGAAAGTCGTGGGCCGAATTCAAAGGAGAACGACGATGAATGGATTGGGCTTCACCAGAACGCGCCGCGTCGAGACCGAAACCGACCGTCAGGATGCGCTTACGGTGTTACGGTGCACCTATCAGGATGAAAAGGGCTGGGTGCTTGATGTCGAGCCCATGTTCCCGGCCGACGATCTACGGCGCGCCGACGTTTCTTGGTTCCTTGCGATGAAAAGCGGTATGCCCGTGGGCGTGCTGCGCGTGCTCTATGACCCGCCGCTTGAGCAATACGTCAAGTACGGCCTGCACCCCATCAGTCCGGACATCGACTTCGCTCACCTGATCTCATCTGAACGCATTGCCGAGGTCGGCCGCTTCGCGGTGCTGCCCGAACGACGCACGGGCATCGGCGTGGTCATAAGCCTGATGCGCGCCGCGACCCGCGAACTTGTTGCGCGCAATTGCTCGCGCCTCGTCACCGATGTTTTCGAGAACGAAGCCAACAGCCCACTCGGCTTCCACACGCGCGTGATCGGCTTCAAGCCGATTGCGACCCATGAAATCGGCGAGCTGCGTCATGTCGGCCGTCGCGTCACGCTGCTGCTGGATTTGAAGTCGGCGTACCGGACCCTGAGGGCGCGCGGGAATCGAGTCTTTCGCGTCCTGACGCGGGGTTGGTCGCACGCGATGCACCAGAGTTTGGCGCTCTAGGACACGCTTGGAATAGCAACTTAGCATGCGCTTGCGGGCGGGCTTGCGGTCACGTTGATAGCGTGCCCGCGCCAGGTGTAGCTCCTGGTCAGCCACGCACTGATCCACAGCGGCACAAGAAGAATGTCGCGCAGCATCCAAGATATCGGCGACTGCCAGGATAGCGGCCAGCCCGCCGCACGTGCCAGCACGGCTTCGCTGCCGTACCAAACCGCCACGAATGCCACGAAGAGCGCGGCGATCGGCAATCCCGATTCAAGCGAAAGGGGCACGTAAGCCAGGAACGGCACGACCCCGCCCGACAGAATCTCCGGTGCGAAATGCAGCGGGAACGAATGTCGGCGCAGCTGAGCCCAGCGGAGCTGGCGGGCCCAAACATCCCGAAACGTGCGCGGACCGAGCGGTTGTGCAAAGAAGCGGTCGACAAGCCGAACGCGGCGGCCTGTCGCGCGCACGATCTTGGTCGCCGCGGCATCCTCGGCAATTTCACGCGCGAGTGCGCCGATACCACCGGCATCATCCAGAATAGATTTGCGCCACAGCATTGATTTGCCCTGGGCGAACCCGTAGCCGATCCAGTCCGCGGTGAGTTGCCAGCGCGCTTGATAGCTATTGAGGAAAGCGCATTCCAGCTCGGACGCGAAATTGTCCGGATGCGACCCCGCGGGCGGAGAACACACAAGCCCGGTGTCGTCGCGCCATGCGGCGAAAAGCTGCTGCACGTAGTCACGCGGCATCAGCACCTTGCAATCGGCGAGCACGACCCATGCGTGTTTCGCGCCACGCCAGCCCTTGGCGATGTTGTTGAGCTTCGGGTTCTGCGTGCCGAGGTGATCACCGATCAAAAGCCGCGCCTCTACGTGGGGATACTTGCGCATCAACGCTTCGACCAGCGGCACCGCGTCATCGTCGGCCGATTGCGCGCAGAAGATGATCTCGAACGAGGGATAGTCGAGTTCAAAGGTCGAGTTGAGCGTTACAGGATCGTAGGTATCGATACCGCGCACCGGCCGCACGATCGACACGGGAGGTAAAGATGCCGGAGCGGTTCGCCGCGAAGCTTTGAGCGAACGCCAGATGCCAACGCTACTGGAGCCCAGATGGACCGCCGTCGCCAGCGCGGCGAAGGCGGCCGCGGTCCAGGCAACGTCAATCATGGCGCGTCAGTCCTCGGTGCATGACGCTTACTACGCAGACTCGGACGACACTTTTTTGTCAGTTTACCGCGACGGTTTCGCACCAGCGCGAGTTTGACGCCGACGCCTTCTTACCGTCCCGCCAACCGGAACGCGCGTGCAAACGCGAGCCGCGTGTACTTGGATACGTAGCGTTCGGCGATGCCGGTGCCACGCCGGATATATCCGGCCACGCGCTGGGGCGTAACGCGCTTCTGCGCGACCTTTGACCGACCGCGCTGGTGCACCGAACTGACCCGGGCCCTGGACTTTTGCCCCTTGGCCTGTGCAACCTTCTGTTGCGCCGCGTGCTCGTCGGCGAGCGAACTGTCGAGAATTGCGCCAACGCAAGGGTCGGACAGCTTCTCGAAGGCGTCGGCCATGCAGTCGCGCACGGCCGGGCTTTCTGGCTTGTGCATGGCGCAGTACTTCTCGTAATCGCCCCGGCAGGCATCCTTCACGGATTTCGGGATGTCGTCGCCCGCGAGCGCAGGAGTAACGAGGATGAACACGGCACCGCACGCGGCGAACAATCTGAGCATGTCACGACCCGGCGTTGTTTAAGATGGCCGACAATAGTCGCATCATCAACGCGGCACGAGCGTGAATTGCTCTCGCGTCCTATGGCCGCGCCCATCAAACGGGCACACTGAATTTGCGGGGGTTTATGCGCTTTCGATTCGGGACAGGATCACGTCCGTAAACGGCGTGTCGAGAATCGGGATGCCGTGGCTCGTCTGCAAAATCTCCACGCAGCACGTTAAATTGGCCTCGACCAGGAGCGGACCGTCCGGCGTGAGCGCCACATCCCAGCCGACGATCGCCAGATCGGCAAAGCAATTATGCACGCGAAGACAGAGTTCTACAGTTTCCTTCCAGTACGGCAGAACCGTTCCGGTAATACTCTGCTGCGTGTCAGGGTGAACATGATAGGGAGGTCGCATCGGGTCCTTGCCGATGGCAGGCCCCAGCGTGCCGCTTTTGTTGTCGATGCCGGACGCGATTCCGCCGGACGTGAAGTTATCGACGACCGCGCGCCCCGTGCCCAAGCGGAAGGCGGCCAGAATAAAAACCGGCGTTGACGCGCCTTTGGCAAAACCCGTGGTTACGCGCACCGTGCTGAGCGAGCCGTTGTTGATGCGAAGCAGATCGGGGTGGTTGCGGATCGCCGGCTGCAGCACATAGGGGATTTCGAGCGATAATACTCTTGCACGCTCAAGGAACTGCTCGCCGGTTAGTTTCGCGTCCTCGCGGCTGTATCCATCGTTACCGTATTGCCATCGCTCGCCGCCTAGACCTTTCCACAGTGTTGCAGGCTTCAGGAACAGGTCGCCGCGCGGCAGATCAGCAGGTGAAATTTCGGGTGAGAGTTTGCCATCGCGGAACGACGTCAGCGGCTCGATATGAGGTAACCCTAAGCGCTTGCAATCGGCCGCGAAGTCGATCTTGCTCCACTCCGCATCGCGACCGTTGGCGGCCTTGATGAGGCTGCGCGTCGCCAGGTTCGGCAAAAAGTGCCGCGCACCTGGGAGGCGGTCGCTTCGGTAAAGGCCAAATTGGTAGAAGTGTGTCGGGTGCAGTCGGTCCTTGACCGCAACGCGGTACTGCTGCGCAAACTGCATCGCGAGCGGGGTTCCGTGATTTGATCGAGCACGCCTGCCGTAGCGTGCGACGCCCAAAATCGAATGCGCGACGGCAATCACGGGCCAAGCAAGCGCCTTGAGCACATGCCGGACTTTGCGACGCGGCACGCTCGCGTAATGCGCCCATAGGCCCCCGTTGACATGCGCGCGAAGCCGCTCAACCGGAGTATCTTCAGTGCGTGGGCGCAGGTGCCAAAAAGCAATAACCGGGCGAATGGTGCTCATGCGGAGTTCCGGGCGATCAAGAGGCGCAAGTCCTAGCCGACGGTCGCACCGGGCGCGATGGCGGCGCGAACACAATGCACCGCTCAATTGATGCAAGCCTCGGTTTGCCAAGGACGGCGGCGCAGCCCGTGCGTGCATGCTAACAAGATGCGCCGGACCCCTGTCTTGCGCTATACAGACGGCCCTGACAGCTGAACTCCCTCGGAAATTTCTGACCGGGCAACATGGCAGATCCCTACCAGACAATCGGCGTCGCCCGCGACGCATCCCAAGATGACATCCGCAAAGCCTACCGCAAGCTGGCAAAGGAAACGCACCCCGACCTCAACCCGGGTAATGCGGAAGCCGAAAAGCGGTTCAAGGACATTTCGTCGGCCTACGACATCATTGGCGACGCTGATAAGCGCAAGCGTTTCGATGCGGGCGAGATCGACGAAACCGGAGCGGAAAAGCCCGAGCGGCATTACTATCGCGAATACGCAGAAGCCAATCCGAATACGCGCTACAGCCACCGGACCAGGCGCGAACCAGGGCGCGAAAATCGCGAAAACAATGGCGATGGCGGTTACGGCGATTTCGATGCCGACGATCTGTTCAGCGATCTTTTCCGCGGTCGACGCGCTGGCGCCGGGCAACAGACGTTCCGTATGCCGGGTGGCGATGTGCAATACCGGCTTGCCGTCGATCTTCTGGATGCAGCCAACGGCGCAAAAAAGACGGTCCAGATGCCGGACGGACGAACGTTGGACATTTCGATCCCCGCCGGTGTCCGCGACGGCCAGACGCTGCGGCTGAAAGGCCAGGGCTTGCCGGGCTCCGAAGGGATGCCGCCGGGTGATGCCTACGTCGAGATTGACGTTCTGCCGAACGACCAATTCCGCCGCGAAGACAACGACATTCACAGCGTGCTCCCGATTTCGCTCGGCGAGGCACTAAACGGTGCGACCGTGCGCGCGCCGACCGTGGATGGGGCCGTCGACGTGAAAATCCCAAAACGCGCACGCGACGGAATGAAAATGCGTTTGCGCGGCAAGGGTGTGAAACATGGCAGCGCCGGCACGCGCGGCGACCAGTATGTCGAGCTGAAGATCGCGCCGCCCGAAAACCCGGACGATGAGCTCGCCAACTTCATGGCGGCATGGGAAACAAAGCATCCGCAGAACCCGCGCAAGCAGGGAGCGAAGTCATGATCACGGAAATCGAACTCATCCGGCAAGCGGGCTGCCTGGCCGCCTCCGAACTGCACGGCTGGATAGACGCAGGATTACTCAAGCCGATCCGCGACGAAAGCGGATACCTTTTCGATGATTTGGATCAGGCGCGCGTCGCACTGATTTGCGACCTGCACTATCACATGGGGTTGGGCGCCGAGAGCCTGCCCGTGATCTTGTCCCTCATCGACCAGTTGCATGAGACGCGCCACTCTCTGCGCGCCATGTCGACCGCGGTATCGGAACAGCCGGACGAAATCCGCATCTCGATCACCTCGCGAGTGAAGGTCATGCTCGCCCCACGGCGCTGAGCGGCGCTGACAGGTCCGCGAGAGCAACGGTTTCCGGGCCATTGCCCTCGCGATAGTTCCTAGGCGCTAGGCTGCCGGGTTCGCTTCGAAAGGGGCAAGCCCGACGCGCGCAGCAACTTGGGCCGCGTCACGGTCATCGATATTGCCTAGGATCACCCGTGCGACCCGCGACGCGTGCCGGTTCGCGGACCCTTCCGCCCGTGCCAGCAGGCCGATGATCAGCAATACTTGCGAGATCCCAGCCTTGCGCGCCGCGCGTCGCACCACGCTCATCTCGCTCGCCCTCAGCAACTCGGCGCCCTCGCGGGAATCGAGAAAACTGAAATCGCCGGCGGCAAGCGCGTTGCCGTGTGCCGCCCAGTCGATCTTGCCGACCAGGTTTGAAAGGTCGGGCGGCGTATGGCGCCATTTCTTGATGACTGAGACCACACTCTTCGATCGACCATGCGAAAAGTTTTGCCTCACGTGCCCGGAAGGTGACGCGCCCGGAGTGGCGTATCGGGCCGCGGGCGCGGCGCACCTCTTGACGCTACTGGGGCGCACGGGCCGCGCCGCGGGCGGACCAGCGTCATCCTCAAAGTCGGCGAAAGAACGTGCCGCAGCATACGCTGAATGACGCGAGCCATCATCCATATACATTCTGACCGGCTGCGGTGGGGACATGCGGATATGCGTTGCAGGGCTCGGCAGCGCGACCTTACGCATCGCTGGTAGGCCTTCCTGATCCACGCCGTCCTCGTCCACGAGGATCAGACTCGTCAGATGAGTGACCAGCCCCTCCGCCTCCGCGAGTTCGCCAGCGTTCAATTCACCAAGTGCCAGCATTGCAATACTGGCCGCATAGGCTCCCACAGCACGCCCGAAAGCCTCGTCGTTCTCCCCATCCGAGGCATCGGCCAGCACCTCCACGATCATGCCACCGCGCAGTTGATGCGCAGACTTTCCGTCGCGAACGCCTCGCATTCCGCCGATCGCTGTCCGAATGGCGGATGTGACGTCGGTACCACCAGCAACGTAGATGTCGCCTCCGGTCAGCGCCGCCAGATGACCGACGTTGGCCTCCAGGCTGTCGTCTCCGATAAGTACGACGCTGACGCGCGGCAGGATCTGCGCCAGCGTCTGCACACCAAGGGCGTAGCTCTTGCCGTCGGTGATAAGCAGAACGTCTGCCGCCTTGCCATGCTGAGCCACGAAAGACAAAGCGGCGCCGATTTCCGTTCCGCCATCGGGTCCGGCGAGCTGGCGTATGGTCTTACGCCAGGATTTATGATCCGCGTGGCCGATCTCGCGTGCGCTATCGTCGAACTCGAACAGGTGAAGCTTGTCGCCGGGCCGCAGGTCGTCACTCGCTTCACTTAGTCCAAGCAGCGCCGCAGCGTGCTTTGATGCGCCCTTGCCGCTGGAGCAGGGCTCAGCCATGGAGCCTGAGTGATCGATCAGGATAGCCGCGTCGATGACGCCAGCACCCGAAGGCTGAGGCTTCACCCGCAGCGCCACCGCAGAACCGTCGGCACGGCGTCCCGTTACGTCCGCCGCCGTCCAACCCTTGACCTCAATCACGATTGGGGCATTGAGCGCGATCCGGCCCTGGCCGTCGACCAGCGTGGAGCCGATGAGGGCGGTCATCCCACAGTCGCAGCGCACCGTGAGGTCGGCCGCTTGCGGCGCGCCGCCGTGAACCAGCGTGTCGCTATCGGGCAACCCAGAGTCGCCATAGATGTCGCCGACAGTCGTCGGGATGCGAAGGAACACGTTGCCATCGACGCACGAAAGCGGCACGGCGAAATGTGCCGTAACCTCAATCTCGGTGCCGGGCGCGATATGCCCGACCGAAAGCATATGCACGCCCTTGATCAGCTCTTCATGCAGAACGGCTGTCTTGCCGCGATCGATGGCGGATTCATAGTCGGCCCGTGCTGCCGCCTTCGCGCGCGCCCTGGCTTTGACAACGCGCCCGCCGATCTTCGCTTCCAGGCCAAACAGGACGGCATGGACGGGAAGCGGGAACGTGATCGACGCTTCAATGCTGAGTGTTTCGGAATTGCGGAATACGCGCTTGGCGACGACGTTGGCGAGGCCTCCCTTGATGGTGATGTCGTAGCTGGTCGAAACGAGGGGAACAGGAAAGGCGCCGCGTGTGGCGCGCGCGATGAACTGTCTAACGGGATCGTTTGCGGCAGGCGCGTTCATTGCTGGCATCAGGAAACTCCTTGAAGACACCGCTCAAAACATCGTGGATGCGGTGGGCCAAGGCTTCGACGTCCAGAGAGCCGCCAATCCTTTGCGGATCGACATGAAGCACGATGCCCGGGGCCACCGGAAAAGGAACCGACCTGCCGCTCGCGGGGAGGACCTTGATGGCCTGAGGCGGAAAACCGTGCTGCCTCAAAAGAGTATAGCGTCGTATGGCCGTTACATGGTCGTCTCCGTAGTCGGCGTGGGCCCGGCCGCCGTTTGGCGGCGGAACGAAGCCCTCCGCGATCATGTACCGGATCTGCCTTTCGGGCGTTCCGGTGAGCCTTGCGAGCTCGCGAATGTGCATGATCGGAACCTTTCGACAAACTTATTGTCGAAAGAAAACGGCGGTAGTAGGGCACGCGCTGCGCTGGAGCGTCAGCGGGCGCGCACGACAACCAAATCGGAGGTGATATCGGCCAGCGAGCGGCAGCCGGCCAGAGCCATGGCGATCTCGAATTCGTCGCGCAGCAACCGAAGCACGTGCGAGACCCCCAATGTGCCGGCTACGGCCAATCCACAGACGACCGGACGCCCGACCATGACGGCCGTGGCGCCGAGCGCGAGCGCCTTCAAGACGTCGGTGCCGCGCCGGACGCCCCCATCGAGCAGCAACGGAACGCGCGCCCCGACCGCTGCAGCAATGGCGGGCAAAGCGTCAATGGTCGCGATTGCCGTGTCGAGTGTTCTTCCGCCGTGGTTCGATACCGCAATGCCAGCGACGCCAATGTCGACCGCATTCACGGCATCTGTCGGCGCGAGTATGCCCTTTACGATAATGGGCAGTGTTGTGACGCTCTTGAGCCATGCGATGTCGTCCCAGGTCGGCGCGATCCCCATGTAGTGGCCGAACACGACGCTCGCACCTTCGTGCAGGTGAGGAGGTTCTGGCGAAGGCAAACCTGCCAAGTTTTGGGCCGCCGCTTCAGCAGGCATTGCGAAACCCGCCCGCTGCTCGCGATTGCGCGCCCCGTTGACGGGCGCGTCGATCGTAACGACGAGCACCTGGAAACCCGCCGCTTCTGCGCGCCGGACCAATTGGACCGTCGCTTCCCGCGCAGGCTGCAGATAGAGTTGGAACCATCGGCACGTCGCGCCCGCCGCCGCTACCTCTTCCATCGCCAAACTCGCCTGGCAGCTCAACACCATGCAGGCCTCTTGCGCCTCGGCGGCGACGGCCGTGCCTAGCTCTCCATGAGGATGAGCGAGCTTTTGATGCGCGGTTGGCGCAACGAAGATCGGATGGGCGTAGCTGCGCCCCAGCAACTCAAGGCGCGTATTGCCGCCCGATCCACCGCGCAGGACGCGTGGTATAATCGCGATGCGATCGAAGGCCTCACGGTTCCAGCGCTGCGTGATCTCGTCGGCCGCCCCGCCGGTCAGATACGCGAGCGCGCCCTCATCGAGGCGCCCGCGTGCAAGGCGCTCGTAGTCGGCGACGCAGACTGGCGTGTGTTCCGCACGGTCCACAAGCTCACATCTCCGCCCAGCGACGCAGCAGATTGTGATAAAGGCCTGTGAGGCGCACGACGACTGGATCTTCGTGCCCGCGGTCGAGCGTGAGCTGCTGAATCGACTGGTCGAGGTCGAACAGCATGCGGCGCGCGCCGTCGTCGCGCACCATGCTCTGCACCCAAAAGAAGGACGCCACCCGATATCCGCGCGTGACTGGCGTCACATGATGAACGCTGGTCGACGGATAAAGCACCATGTCGCCGGCGGGCAGCTTTACCCGTTGCGCGCCGTAGTGATCCTCTATGACAAGTTCGCCGCCATCGTATTCCTCCGGCTCGGCAAGAAAGACGGTGACCGAAAGA
>CADECN010000037.1:10814-18462 GCA_902825785.1 uncultured Hyphomicrobium sp.
AGCCGGCACGGGGGGTATGACGCTGCCGATACGCGAGCTGCAATGCTGGCTCTGACGGTAGCGATTGCACATCGGCGGCGGCACGCCCCGAGGCACGGCCGCAGCAATGAAGAGTGGACTGCGGTTAAGCGCGTCCAGCACCATGCTTCCGAGTTCGCGCGCGATCGGTAGGTTGTCGGGCAACTGCATGTTTTGCTTCACAGCCGCGGCTTGCGGGCCCGCCGTGGTGCGCCCGTCGACCCAGGACGCGTCATCGAACGCGCTCCGACACTTCGCGACTTGGTCTTGCGTCAACAGTTTTGGAATGCGGATCAGCACCGGAAACCCTTCCGCGAATAAAAAACCTCCAGGCGCGTGCGCGCCTGGAGGTAGTATAGACGGGAAGCGTCGTAAAGCGTCAGTACTGCCATTTGACAGTTAAGTATCCGGCTCGGCCCGGCGCTACGTAGGCGAACGAGTTGTCGCCCTGGTAAATGGCGTCGTAGTAGAGCTCGTTCGTCAGGTTCGTTCCAAGCAACTCGAGCGACCAGTTCTCGTCGATCTTGTATTCCGCCAGGGCATCGAACCGCCAATAGGGCACCGAGTGATAATTGTTGTCGGCCCTGGCAAAGTGTCCGGCGTAGAATTCACTCTGATAGATAGCTTGGCCGCCGACCGTGAAATTCGGCGTGATGGCATATTTCGACAGCAACGCGAATTGCGTGAGTGGTGTGTTTGCCAGACGCCGGCCGACTTCCGCGGGGACATCGGACTGCAGCACTTCGGTGTTCATGAGAACGATGCCGCCGAACATGCTCCATTGCTCGGTGATGTTGCCGGCAACGCCAAGTTCGATGCCGCGAACACGATATTTGCCCGCCGCGCCGATTTCAGGATCGGCCGCGTCGCTATTGACGCCGCGGTTGGTACGCGCGTTGTCCTTCGTCGTCTCGAAAAGTGCAGCCGTGGCAAGCAGTCTGCGATCGAACAACTCCCACTTCGTGCCGACCTCGATGCCGCGCGTCTCTTCGGGCGGCAAGCCTTGGTTGAAGCGTGTCAGGCCGTTGTATTCGCCGCCGGTCGAGTCGATTTCGTTGCCGACGGGAGTTTCGGTATAGCCGTAGGCCGCATAGATGCTGGCTATCGGAATCGGCTTGTAGACGATGCCGGTGTTCCAGCTCAGCAAGCCTTCGTCGACCCTGGCTGTGTTGTTCTGAATTGTATTACCGGAGTTGTTGTTCGTGCTCGGTCCCCCGACTTGATCACGAGTGAAATCGTCGTAACGGATCGATCCGTTGACGATCCATTGCTCAGAGAGATGGACGGTGTCTGTCAGATAGAAGCCATAGTCCTCGATGTCGGCCTTGAAGAGACGCCCGGTTGTGCCATCCCAGGAGCGAGGATCGCGGAAGGGATCTGGATTGAGAATGGGGACAACCGCTCCCGGCGGCGTGCCGGTGGGTGTAATGGCGTGAGCCGAGCGGTCGATCTTTTCGTTCGAGTATTCGAAACCGGCCACGACATCATGGTGTATAAGCCCGGTCCCAAACTGCAGGTTGACGCTCGTTTGATTGGCGAACATCGACGTGTCCTGAATACGCTGCGGATTTGTCGTGTTGGTGTCGCCGTTGATGTCGAGCTGCGTCACGGCAGGCCGTGCAGCGGTTTGAATATAAGCCGAGTAGTTTTCGCCATAGCGGGTAACGTTTCTCAGCGTGACCCCGGGCGCCAGCCGCGCCTTGATGGTAGCTGTTCCAACATCCGACTCTTCATCCAAGTAGTCGAGGCTTAGCTGCCCAAAGAACGTATCCCGGTTCAGGCCCAATTCGGTGAAGGGCGCTTTATCCACGCGGCTCACCGGCACGCCGGCATCAGGGAGGCCGTTGCGGCGGACACGGTAGTAGTCGAGGTTCACCTGAAGGTCTTCGGTCGGGCGCACCGCCGCTGAAAGCAGACCGCCCCAACGCTCGTCTTCCGTGAAATCGCGACCGGCAATGTCGTGCTGATCGTAAAGGATGTTGGCGCGCGCGGCGAAGCCACTGCCGACAACCTGATTGGCATCGAGTGTGGTGCGGAACATCTCATCCGTACCGATCGTCGTCTCGACGATATAGAAATTGTCATCAAAGCTCGGCTGCTTGGTGATGAAGTTGAAAGCACCACCGGGCGTCGCGCGGCCAGAAATTGTGCCGCTCGGTCCCTTGTAGATCTCAAGCTGCTCGATCGAAAAGACATCGCGGCCGATGTTGCCCGGATCGCGAATGCCATCGACGAAGATGTCGTTACGGGCGTTGAACCCGCGAATTTCAAAGTTGCTACCGAAAGAGCCGCCGCCTTCACCCGCGTGAATGGTCACGCCCGGCGTCTGGCGCGCGAGTTCGCGCAGGTCCGTCGCGCCCTTATCCTGGATGACATCCTTCGAGATCGCGGTGATCGTCTTCGGCGTGTTGACCAACGGTTCGGTGAACTTGTTGGAGCCCGACTTTTCAACTTTGTAGGGCGCGTTCGGGTTCGCATACGGGTTGGAACCCGGAGGACCGGCGGGCGCGGCATCGGACGGCGCCGCTTCGCTGTACGACTCCGTTGGCGCCGCTGTCGGAGCGGCTTGGCTCGCGGGCTTGGCGGCGCTTTTCGCTTTGCCGGCAGATTGTGATGCAGGCGATTTTTTCTTCGCTGGAGCTGTCGAAGCCGGCGGCGTTTCCTGGCCCTCGACGACGACGGGTGGAAGGTCGGACGGCGGCGCCGTTTCCTGTGCGAGCGCGATGCCCGCTGGGCTGCCGGCGAGCAGACAGGCCGCCGTGAAAAGTCGAATAGTTTCCTTGTGATTTTGTGCCGATAGAACCCCTGATGGCGAACGCAACGCCGGATACGACGACATTATGGTGATCCCCCCCAACAAACTTGAAAGCCACAGTGCAACCCCGAGGCTCTTTCATAAATACCTTCTGATTTCCGTCAACAATCCGGGCGCGGAATGAAGACAAGCTTTGTATAGATTGACGAGAGGTGAGGCGCTGAGGCCACATGGGCTTCCGGTTTTCCCGTGGGCTGAGGAGTTATTCCAGCCGCGCTCTCAGCGCCGATTGAAAATCGGACGAAAGCCTTGGGTGCGCCCGCCGACGGCAGTGAAACTTTGTTGGCGGGCTGTGGGTATGGTGGCAGAGCGATCGCTCTGCCACCAAGAGCCCCGAAGTCCTATCAGCGAACGGCCGCCAAGCGCGGCAAGCCGCGTATTGTCGTATTCCCACTCAGAAGTTGATGAGTGCTCCCGCCGAAACCGCGCGAAAATCGTCGAGCGACCCGATCGCCGGTCCGCCAGAGATATCGGCGCTTTGCTCGCGATACTTGAGCCAGATAGACATCGAAGCGGCGTCCAATTCCTGTACGATTCCGCCACCGACGAGGTCGATTTCGCTCGACGTTACGCCCAACGCGAGCGCGGCTGGACCCATCTGGTCGAGGTATTGGCCGTAGTCGCCATAGATGATCGTCGCGCCCAACGGTGTCCACTTTTGGCGAATGCCGGCCTTGACGTACCAATGTTCGCCATCCGCCGGCGTGACGCCGCCCGCAAGCAAAGTACCGCTGTTGTCTTCGTGGCCATAAGCGCCGTGGACAAAGAGACCGGATGAAATGTGCTCGGCATAGCCGCCAGCCTGGAAGTAGTGCGAGTCTTTTTTGACGAGGCTCGCGACCGGTACGGTCAGGTTCTCGTCCGCGCTTTCCGAATAGCCCACGCCGAACAGAATCTTGAAGCCCGACATTTCACCTGCGTAACGCGCCGCAAGCTGCCAGTCATCGTCTTCGCCCCAGCTTGCCGACGCGCTGAAGCCGGCAAACACGGGCGTGTCGTAGCGCACGGCATTCATGACCAGGCCATCGCAGTCGCCGCCGAGCGGAACATTTTGCGAGTAGCAATACGCAAGCTGTCCCCATGTGAGAGTAGCTGGCGCGAGATCGCCGCCGCTGCGAATGATGAACTGCGGAAAACCATCGAGGAACGTATAGTTGTCGATGACCTGCGTGCCGGATTTGTCGGTGAACATGGCGACGCTCTTGGCGGCCGGCGCCTGCTTGCCGACGCTGAGTGTGCCAAGCGACGCACTCTGCAGATACCAGTAGGACATCTGCAGGTTCAAGCCCTGGCTGAAGTTGTCGTCGTTCTGGTTCATCGCTGCCGTGCCGCTGCGGCCGAATGGATTATCGGCAAGGTTCTGGATGCGCAGCGTGTAACCGGCCGTCCAGCCCGGTGCGATCTCCGCGCTGCCGTTGAACTTGATATGTGTAGCCTGCGTGGGCCCGAGACCGTTGAAATAGATATTCCTCTCGCCACCATCGTCCCACCACGTGAGTTCTTGCGCGACGTAGCCGGAGAGCGTCAGCTTGACCTTGCGATTGCCCTTGCGCGCCGTCGTCGCCTCAAGTTCTGCGATACGCTCCTCAAGATCGGCACAGCAGTCGCCGCCGAGATCCGCCGCCCCCGCAGGTCCGGTCCCGATGAGAAGTACGAACGCCAAAGCGATGGGCAATGTCCGGCAAGCTGTGTGTCGTTTCATTTCTGCTGTCCAATGAGGTTTCAAAAGTTCTTAGTCATCACGCGTTCGCCGCGACTGGCCATGTTGAGGTCGCGGTTGCGCACTCGGCGAAAACGCTGCCGATGCCAATGAGCACGGGGTCGTCGCTCGTCGTCGTCAGCGTCCCGGCGGCGAGCGCGCCAAGAGTACCGAAGCATTGGCGTTCCTCAGGTCGCGAAATCGAAATGGCGACCGCGCACGGCGTGTGCTCGGCCAAGCCCTCCGCGATGAGCCTGCGCCCGATCGCGGCGCCGGTGCGGCCGCCCATGTAAATGACGAGCGTGCTCGAAGCATCGGCAAGGCCGCGCCAGTCGAGATCATCTGGCATCGCGCCGTCCTTGGTATGGCCGGTGACGAAGCGGACGGATTGCGCGTGATGCCGGTGCGTCAGCGAGACGTTGAACATCGACGCCATGGCGGATGCGCTGGTGATGCCTGGCACGATCGAGACCGGAATGCCCGCTGCGCTCAAGTGCGCGATTTCCTCGCCTGCGCGGCCAAACAGAACCGGATCGCCGCACTTCAGCCTGACGACGTGCTTGCCCTGCCGCGCCAGCTTCAACATGAGATCGTTGATGTCTTCCTGCCGGCACGAAGGGCGGTGTCCGCGCTTGCCGACCAGCATGCGCTTCGCGGTCGATCGCGCGAACGCCAGAACGTCCTGCGAGACAAGCGCATCGAAGAGGATGACGTCGGCTTCCTGCATCGCGCGCACGGCCTTCATGGTCAGCAATTCCGGATCGCCCGGTCCGGCGCCGACAAGCGTGACGCGGCCGAGTTTGGGCGAGGCGTTAGACGGCTTTTGCGAGCGCATGTTCCTCGATGATCCTCTTGATTTCGGGCCGGCACGATCCGCAGTTGGTGCCTGCTTGCGTCGCCTCGCCGATCGCCGCGACCGTGCAGCAGCCGCGGCGGGCCGCAGCCGCGATCTGGTTGGTGCCGATGCCGAAACAGGCGCAAACGGTCGCGCCGCGATCGACGGCGCCAGCACCCGGGCGACCGGCAAGAACGGCATTGCGTTTGCCGGACGCCGGACCGTTTTCGGTGAGTTGAGAGATCGCCCATTCGCGCGACACGGCAACCGGTTCGCGCGCCAGAAACAGCGTTCCGACGAGGCGGCCGCTGTCGTAGGCGGCAAAGCGCATGCGTCCCGTCTGCGCATCCTCATAGACGATTGGGTCGTTCCTCGCGCCCAGCAATTCGCGCGCGAATGCCATGCAGTCGGAAGGGTCGGCAGCAAGCGCTAGCTCCAATCGCCAGCCATCGCTGCACTTCGCTATCGCCCAATACTGCGCCGAAATCTGCGCGGGCTTTTCGCGCAGGACAGCGAAGCCGTAGATGGCGGCGACAAAACGCTCGACCCGTGCCGAAGCGCTCTTCGAGGCGGGCTGACCGGAAATCGGATCGGTGATGCCCGGAACGAGACAGTCGACGCTGGCACTGGATGCGAACTGGTCGTTCCAGTGCATGGGGACAAAAATCGAACCCGGCTGCTGGCGCGGAGTGACGAGCGCGCGGACCAGAATCGCGTCGATTCCGGTCGAGACGCGGACGAGGTCGGCGTCGGTGATGTGAAAGCGCTTGGCGTCCTCGGGATGAAGTTCGACGAAAGGCTCGGCGTAGTGCTGGGAGAGTCGCTGGCTTTTGCCGGTGCGCGTCATGGTGTGCCAGTGATCGCGCACGCGCCCGGTGTTGAGCGTGAGCGGAAAGCTTGATCTCGCTTTCTCGGCCGACGGTAGCACCACGGGTACAATCCGAGCTTTGCCGTTCTCCGTATAATATTGGCCATCGGCGAACATGCGCACCGTTCCTGTCGCACCCGCCGGACGCGGCCATTGGAAAGGCGCAAGCTCTTCGTATTCGCACGGATCGAGGCTGGCGCAGGCACCGATGTCGAAATCACGTGCGCCATCGTTTTCGTATGACGACAAGGCCGCGTGCTCCGCAAAAATTTCATCCGCATCCGCGTAGGCGAAAGCTTCGAGATGCCCCATCCGCTTGGCGACTTCCGCGACGATCCACCAATCCGGCATCGCATCGCCGGGCGCCCGAAGGAAACTGCGCTGACGCGAGATGCGCCGTTCCGAGTTCGTAACTGTTCCGCTCTTCTCGCCCCAGGCGTGTGCGGGCAGCAGCACGTGTGCAAGTCGCGCCGTATCGGTCGCCGCGGTCACGTCCGACACCACGACGAAAGGACAGTCTGCGATGGCCTGCTTTACGCTTCTCGCGTCCGGCATCGATACGACCGGGTTGGTCGCCATGATCCACAAGGCCTTTATGCGTCCGTCGGCTACCGCGCGGAACATATCGACCGCCTTGAGACCCGGCTTCGTGGCAATCGTCGGCGCCTGCCAGAAACGCCGAACGCGATCGCGATCGGCTGCATCCTCGATCGCCATGTGAGCGGCGAGCATGTTGGCAAGTCCGCCGACCTCACGCCCGCCCATCGCATTCGGCTGCCCCGTGACCGAGAACGGCCCCATGCCCGGCCGCCCGATACGTCCGGTCGCCAAGTGGCAGTTTATGATCGCGTTGACTTTGTCGGTTCCGGACGAGGATTGGTTGACGCCCTGGCTGTAGACCGTGACGGTGCGCTCGGTTGCTGCAAACAGCCGATAGAATTCTTCGAGTGCGGCGACCGAAAGCCCCGTGTGCTGCGCGAGGGCGTGTGTGTTTAAACCATCGGTCGCGATAAGAGCCGGAGCGATGCCGGTCGTGAAGTTGCTGATATAGCCGGTATCCAGCGCGCGGTTGACGGCGAGGTGGCGCAGCAATCCGAGAAAAAGTGCAACGTCGCCGTCCGGTCGTATCGGAAGGTGGATGTCGGCAATATCCGCACTGGCCGTGCGGCGCGGATCGATCAGAACGACCTTCAGGTCCGGACGCTTCTCCTTGGCGGCGGCAATGCGCTGGTAGAGCACCGGATGGCACCACGCCAGGTTGGAGCCGACGAGAACGATAAGGTCCGCGATTTCGAGATCTTCGTAGCAGCCGGGCACCGTGTCGGAACCGAAGGCGCGCCGATGACCCGCAACGGATGACGCCATGCACAGGCGCGAATTGGTGTCGATGTTGGCCGAGCCGATGAAGCCTTT
>CADECN010000038.1:0-15910 GCA_902825785.1 uncultured Hyphomicrobium sp.
TCTATCACGGCACGCAGCAGATCAACCAAGGCCAGATGGACCGCTGGTCGATCGTCGCGACGCTGAATTATCTGCCGCACGACGATGAAGCCAAGATCGTACTGTCGAAGGTCAAGGCTTTCGCCAAGACGGAAGCCAAGCGCAAGCAGGTGTCGCACATGGTGCGCGTCGCCGACCTGACGCGTTCCGCATTCATCAACGGCGATCTATCGACGGTCATGAGCCCGCGCACCGTGATGACGTGGGCCGAGAACGCCGAGATTTTCGGCGATATCGGCTTCGCCTTCCGCGTCACGTTCCTCAACAAATGCGATGAACTCGAAAAGCCGCTGGTGGCTGAATTCTATCAGCGCTGCTTCGGCGAAGAGCTGCCCGAAAGCACCGCCAACGTCGCGCTGAGCTGAATTGTGTGCTCTGGTCCGTTCCTTGAGAAACAGACCTTGATGCCCTGTTCGATCACGTTCACCGCCTTCAGGCTCGGAGGTGGACGTGATGCGCAGGCAGCTGATTGCTCTGGTGACGGTATTGGGGCTTTCGATGGGTGCGCTAGCCGTGGGGCGCGTATTGCTGCCGGGCTCGCTCTGCACCGTGACGGAAGCACAGCTTGATGGCCTCGTGCTCGAAACGATGTCGTATGAGGACGTCAAAAGTGCGCTCGGATGCGATGGCGTACTCGTGGCGCGCCAGGACTACGGCGATAGCATCCGCGTTGAGGATTACGCTTGGCGTGGCGACACTTGGCCCTATGGCCGCTTTCAAGGCACCTTCATCAACCAAAAAATGCACGCCACGTCTAAGACGTGGTTCAAATTCACGATTGCTGCTAACAAGCCGTAAGCGGACGCTGGCTCATCGCGCGTCGCTTGGAAACACCCAATCCGACGCATGACCACGCCACCGAACAAGCGCCGAGATGCACCGAGCGAACCGCTGAAACGCGTCCTCGCGCCCACTGTTCGCGCCATCGCGGGCGAGGCCGAGCTTGAGGTTGCGTTCGCGCCTGGCAAATCGGGTGAGGTTACCGGCGGTTCCATTCAAATCCCCGAACCGCCGCGCGCGCCCTCTCCGCGCGATGTCGCGATCGTGCGCGGCTGGGCTGACAGCCTCGCGCTGTCCATCGGTTGCCACGACGCCAAGGTGCATCGCCGGGTTTGCCCGGCGCCAGGTCCGGCGCGAGCGGTGTTCGAAGCGGCCGAGCAGGCGCGCGTCGAAGCCCTGGGTGCGAACCGCATGCCCGGCATGGCGAAGAACCTCACCGCGCGACTAGAGCAGCACTACGCGCATGGCCGTTTCCAGCACGTATCAGATCGCGCCGACGCGCCGCTTGAGGACGCGCTTGCCCTCATACTTCGCGAGCGGCTGACCGGACTTCCACCACCACCGACCGCCAAAGGTCTGGTCGATGTTTGGCGTGGCGTTATCGAAGCGCGCGGCGGCAAGCTGCTGAAGCGTCTGGACGCGACAAGCGAAAACCAGGAGCAGTTCGGGCGCCAGTTGCGCGACCTGCTGAAAGTCCTGGAAATGATGGATCAGGCCGAGGCCGAAGAGCCCGAGCAATCCGAGGATGAAAGCCAGGACGGCCCTTCTGACGGCGGCAACGAAGATACCGACCAGACCCAGGACGACGGCAGCGAAGGCAAGGACCAGCCGAGCGAGGAGGAGCAGTCCGACGGCGACCTTTCCGAGTCGGAGGAATCCGCAGAGTCACCCGACAGCGATAGCGACGATCTCGACGAAGGCGAGGTCGATGAGGAAGATGCCCCGGCGCCCTGGCGGCCGAACCTGTCCGTTCTCGATGCGCCCGAAGCCTTCGGCTACAAAGTGTTCACGCGCACCCACGATGAGGAAATCGCCGCCGAGCAGCTCTCGACGCCGGAAGAGTTGGAGCGGCTGCGCAGTTTCCTCGACAAGGAACTAAAGGCACTCGCGGCTGTCGTCTCGCGCCTTGCCAACAAGCTGCAGCGCCGCCTGCTTGCGCAGCAGAACCGCGGCTGGGACTTCGACCTCGACGAAGGCGTTTTGGATGCCGCGCGCCTGACCCGCATCATCACCGATCCGATGCACGCGCTCTCCTTCAAGCGTGAGCGCGACACCGATTTTCGCGACACCGTGGTGACGCTGCTGCTCGACAATTCGGGCTCGATGCGCGGCCGCCCCATCATGGTCGCGGCGTGCTGCGCCGACATTCTGGCGCGCACGCTCGAGCGTTGCGGCGTCAAGGTCGAGATCCTCGGTTTTACCACGCGGGCATGGAAGGGCGGACAGTCACGCGAGGAATGGCTGGCGGCCGGCAAGCCGCCGTCCCCCGGTCGCCTGAACGATCTGCGCCATATCATCTACAAGACGGCCGACGCTCCCTGGCGCCGGTCCAAAAACGCGCTCGCTCTGATGATGCGCGAAGGGCTTCTGAAAGAGAACATCGACGGCGAAGCGCTCACCTGGGCGCACTCTCGTTTGATCGCAAGGCCCGAGCAGCGCCGCATTCTGATGATGATTTCCGACGGCGCGCCGGTCGACGATTCAACGCTGTCGGTAAACTCTGGTCACTATCTGGAGATGCATTTGCGTCAGGTGATCCACGAGATCGAGAACCGTTCGCCGGTGGAGTTGATCGCCATCGGCATCGGTCACGACGTGACGCGCTACTACCGCCGCGCGGTGACGATCACGGATGCCTCGGAGTTGGCCGGCGCCATGACTGAAAAACTCGTCGAGCTGTTCGAAGACGAGACCGCCGGCACCAAGGAAGGCGCGCACCAGCGCCAGCGGCGCAAGGTTCATTGAGGAGGTTGCGTGGTCGCATTCTTAAACCTGCGCTCGGGCGCATGGTCGGTCGTTCTGGCGGCTGCAATCGTCGTTCTGACCGCAATCGCCCCGCGCGCCGACACCAAGCCCAGCATCGACAACTTGAAGACCGGGCCGGTAGAGATTACGGCAACGCCGATCTCGTCGTTCCTGCGCTTTGGCAGCGGCGATGACGTGCCGCTCGGCAAGCTGAAATTTCGCGGCGGACTCGTGCTGACCTCCGAGCACAAGCACTTCGGTGGCTGGTCCGGCCTCGTGCTCGACGACGATGCCCGTCGCTTCGTCGCCATCTCCGACATCGGCGTCTGGATGACGGGTGAGATCGACTATGATGGCGATCGGCCGTCGCGCATTAAGGACGCGCGCCTCGGGCCGCTGCTTGGACAGGATGGAAGCGTTCTGACCCGCAACATTTATCGCGATGCCGAAGCCGTGACGCTGGAGAAGGGCACGCTCGACAAGGGCACGTTGCTCGTCTCGTTCGAACGCCGGCCCCGCATCGTGCGTTACGGCATCGGCGATGACGGTGTTGAACCGGCTGAGGGCGCCATCGAGTTGCCCAAGCGAATCCGCGCCATGCGCCGCAACCAGGGCTTCGAAGCGATCACCGTCATGAAGAGCGGCGACTACAAGGGCCGCACCATTGCCTTCGCCGAACGGCTCTACAACAAGGATCGCAACCACACCGGCTGGATCTGGACCAAGAAGGGCGTCGAACCGTTGTACCTGAAGAACATCGGCGACTTCGACGTGACCGACGTCGCAAGCGGCGACGACGGCTCGCTCTACGTTCTTGAGCGCCGCTTCCGCTGGACCGAAGGCGTCAAGATGCGCTTGCGGCGCATAACGCGGGACGAATTGAAACCGGGCAGGACCGTCACGGGCGATACGCTGGTCGAGGCCGACATGGCGCATCAGATCGATAACATGGAGGGGCTCTCCGTCACGCGCGCGAAAACCGGAGCCGTGCTGGTGACGATGATCTCCGATGACAACATGAACCGAAATCTGCAGCGCACCCTGCTGCTGCAGTTCACGTTCAACGACACCGGCGAACAAAGAGCCCGGCTGCAGGATTGACCTGCGCCGGGCTTTGCTTGCGGAATTTCCGTCTTCGCCGTCAGGCGGCCTTCTTGGCCTTCTGCAACTCGCGCTTGATTTTCAAGCACTCCGCCGAGAGGTCCTCATTGCGGGCCTTCAGAAGGAAGGCGTCGAGGCCGCCACGGTGCTCAACCGTTTTGAGGGCGCGTGCGGTCACGCGCAGGCGAACCTTCTTGCCGAGCGCGTCGCTGATGAGCGTCACGTTGCACAGGTTCGGACGGAACTTGCGCTTCGTCTTGTTTTCGGCGTGGCTGCGCAGCTGTCCGGACAGCGGCAGGGTACCGGTGAGATCACAGCGCCTCGTCATAAGTCACTCCTTCGGCGCTGCCCTGGCTTGAGGCGCGCCCTTCGACCGCTATCGTCGGTTGCTAAGAAATCATTGCCCCGCCGGACGGACCGACGGGGCGGATCGCGGCTGTATAGTTGAGACGCTAAGGCGCCGTCAAGCAGCCGGCGGGGCCGGGCGGCCCAAGTCCCGCACCCAAGCCCAAGAATCGACGCAAAGCCGACCTACCTCAAAGGCGCTTGGGCCGCACAAGACGGGGAAAGACATAACGTCATGAGGGACATGGCTCAAACGGGCCGCGGCGCCGCATTTGCCTTACTTTCAGGCGTGCTCACGGCAGCTGTCGGCGTGAATGGTGTATCCGCGGCCGAAAGCTGGCCGTCGCAGGTGGCCGCCCGCTACAAGCTCTATTTCAACGGTCTGGAAGTCGGCACCTACCAGTTCGGTTCGCGTTTCGACGGCAAGGGCTACGAAGCCGAAAGCGAGGCCACAGTCTCGGCCCTGTTCGGCGCCTTCAAGTGGAATGGCTCGATCACCAGCCACGGCGCCATCCAGAAGTCGGCGCCCCGGCCTGCCGCCTACCGCATGAGCTATCGCGGCAAGAAACGCGAAGTGTCGGTGTCTTTGGGTTTCGACAAGGGCAAAGTGTCATCCGTTCAACTGGTGCCAAATAAGCCGCCATCGCCCGAAAGCGTGCCGCTATTGGCCGAGCACTATGTTGGCGTGTTCGACCCCATGACGGCGATCCTGGCGATATCGCACCCGGAACCGAAAAACCCCTGCAACCGTCGTATCCCGATTTTCGACGGCAAGGCCCGCTTTGACCTCGCGATGTCTTACAAGGGACAGGAGCGGCTGAAGGAAAAAGATGCGAGTGGACAGCCGCGCGAACTGGTCGTCTGTCGTGTAAAGTACCAGCCGGTCGCAGGCCACAAGCCCAAGGATTTCGTCGACCCCTGGATCGACTACGACCGCATTGAAATTGCTCTGCGCCCGGTGCCGAGTGCCGGTCTTTTCGTACCCTATCGCATCACCATCCCGACCACGATAGGAAACGCCGAAATGACGGCCGATAGGATTGACATCACGTCCGGCGATCAGGAGCAGATCGCATTGCGTCAAGAATAGGCAGGGAAATTCCTCCCGCCGCAAGCCGCGACCACGGTGCCCTGGCCGAATGCCATTAAGGCCTTGATCTCGCGGTCTCGCTCTGCAATGCCAGGACCAAGATCCGGAGAGCAGACGCGTTATGCCCAGCGAATTAGAAGCCCGCATTCGGCACGTCACCGCGGTGCTTGGGCCCACCAACACGGGCAAGACCCACCTCGCGATCGAGCGCATGCTCGGCCACGAAAGCGGCATGATCGGTCTGCCGCTGCGCCTGCTTGCGCGCGAGGTCTACGACAAGATCAAAACGCGTGTCGGACCTGACAAGGTCGCGCTCATCACGGGCGAGGAAAAGATCAAGCCCGAGCGCGCGCGCTATTGGGTGTCGACCGTCGAAGCCATGCCGCGCGACATCGATGTCGACTTCCTCGCAATCGACGAAGTTCAGCTTGCCGGCGATCCGGAGCGCGGCCACGTCTTTACCGACCGTATGCTGCACGCGCGCGGCCGCTCCGAGACGCTGCTGCTCGGCGCGCAGACGATGCGCGATGTGATCTCCGATCTGATCCCTGGCGCCAACTTCATTTCCCGGCCGCGCCTGTCGAAGCTGACCTACAGCGGCGAGAAAAAGATCACGCGGCTGCCCGCGCGCTCCGCCATCGTCGCGTTCTCCGCGCAGGATGTCTATGCCATCGCCGAGTTGATACGCCGCCAGCGCGGTGGCGCCGCAGTCGTGCTCGGCGCGCTATCGCCTCGCACGCGCAATGCGCAAGTCGCGCTCTACCAGTCGGGCGACGTCGAGTTCATAGTTGCGACCGACGCGATCGGCATGGGCCTGAACCTGGATATCGACCATGTGGCGTTCTCCGGGTTGCGCAAGTTCGATGGCCAGAACTTCCGCAATCTGACGCCGTCGGAGCTGGGCCAGATCGCCGGCCGCGCCGGCCGCCACATGAACGACGGGACGTTCGGCGTCACCGGCGGCGCCGAGGCCCTCGATGCCGATCTGGTCGAGCGGCTGGAAACGCACGCATTCGAGCCGGTGCGCACACTGCAATGGCGCAACCGCAAGCTCGACTTCGCCTCTCTGGCGCGGCTCTACGATTCCCTGCGCGAATATCCACGCGAGCAAC
This sequence comes from uncultured Hyphomicrobium sp., assembly GCA_902825785.1. Classification (GTDB taxonomy): domain Bacteria; phylum Pseudomonadota; class Alphaproteobacteria; order Rhizobiales; family Hyphomicrobiaceae; genus Hyphomicrobium_B. Next base: position 6,433 of record CADECN010000038.1, read on the forward strand.
GTCTGATACGTGCACGCACCGCCGATGACGTCGCCGCCCTCGAAATCGTCGGCGCCGATCCCGAAATCGCGGCCATCGCGACGACGCCGGAGGCGGTCGCCCGCCTGTGGGACGCTTGCCAGCTCCCCGACTACCGCAAGATATCGGGCCAGAGCCACGCCGAACTCGTCGCCACGCTCTATAAATACGTGTCGACGGGAACCGGCCACATTCCCGAGGATTGGTTTGCAAAGCAGGTGGCCCTTGCGGACCGGACCGACGGCGACATTGACACGCTTGCGACGCGCATCGCGCACGTTAGAACGTGGACATTCGTCGCCAATCGCCCGGACTGGCTACAGGACCCCGTGCACTGGCAGGCCAGGACACGAGCCATCGAAGACAGCCTTTCCGACGCGCTGCACGAATGCCTGACGCAGCGTTTTGTGGATCGGCGCACGAGCGCATTGATGAAGGGTATGCGAGACAAGGACGAGTTGAACGCCGAGATCGCCGAGGACGGCGCGATCAACGTCGAAAATCACTTCGTGGGCCGCTTGAACGGCCTGCGTTTCACGCTCGACGCGTCCGCCGACGGTATTCACGAAAAAGCGACGCGCCAGGCGGCGGCACAGGTCGTTGCCCGTGAACTCGGTATGCGCGCACGGCGTATTTCGGCCGCCCAGAACGACGCCTTCAAGCTCACGCGTCAGGGCATGATCGTATGGCGCGACGCCGACGTGGCGCGGCTGGAGCCCGCCGATGATCCGCTGCAGCCCGCGCTGACGTTGCTCGCCGACGAAACGCTTTCCGAGGCGGATCGCGAAAAGATCGTGAACCGCCTCAAGACGTGGGCCGCCGACCATATCGCGGATAAGTTGAAGCCTCTTGTCGACCTGTCGAAAGCGGGCGACCTGCAGGGGCTGGCGCGCGGCATCGCGTTCCGCTTGAAAGAGGAACTGGGCGCGCTGAAGCGCGAGACGGTCGCGGAAGAAATCAACGCGCTCGATCAGGCTGCGCGCGCGGAATTGCGCAAGTACGGATTGCGCTTCGGCGCCTTCAATATCTATTTCCCGGTCATGCTGAAGCCGGCGGCCGCCGATCTCGCCGCAACGCTTTGGCTTTTGAAGAACCCGCCCGCTGCCGGTGAATCATCAGCCGAGCCGCAGCTTCCGCGCCCCGGGCTCACGTCGTCCGCCATGAACAAGGAGACGCCGGAAAATCTCTACCGCGTCTATGGCTTCCATTCCTGCGGCCCGCGCGCCATTCGCCTCGACATACTGGAGCGTCTCGCCGACCAGATCAGGCCGCTTCTGGCCTGGCGCGCGAGCCCGGAAAAGACCAGTCCGCCACCCAAGGGTTCGACCGGCGACGGCGGTTTCAGGGCGACCGACGACATGATGTCGATCCTCGGCTGCTCGGCGGCCGAACTTAGCGAAGTGCTGAAATCCCTGGGCTTCCGTCTTGAACGCCGGCCGATCAAGTCGCAAGAGCCTGCAGCTGCAGCTGCAGCTGCAGCTGCACCTGCACCTGCACCTGCCGATGCCGCTGCACCTGCGGCGCCCGAGGCTGCCGAAGGCACGAGCGCGGCCGAGCCTGCGGAGATTTCGGTCGAAGCCACGCCTGCTCCGTCCGAGCAAGCCGCGACCTCGGATGCCGTTGCCGCGCAGCCCGCTACGGCTGAGACGGACGCACAGCAGTTCGAAGACGTCTGGCGCCCGCGCCGCCACCGCGAGGAGCGGCGCGAACGCGACCGAGAGCGTGGCCGCAACCGTCGCGCTCACCATTCGCACCTACCCGCGCAGCCAAGGCAGGAAAATGCGCCCGACGCGAAGCCCGCCGATGCGGCGTCGGCGGCGAGTACGTCGAGTGAGCAAGGCCACCAGCCCACACGCCAAGACGGACCGCGCCATCGTGGCGATCGCGACAGGAACGATCGCAATAGGGATCAGCGACGCGACCACCGGCCCGCGCAACAGCATGGCGGTGGCAAGGATCGTCCCTCGGGTGACTGGCGCGAACGCGGTGGCCGCCCCGGACGGGGTCGTCGCGACGAAGGCGGCAGCAGATCTCCGGAAGTTATCACGGCTGCACCGCCCAAGCGGTCCGGCGTCGATTCAGATTCGCCCTTTGCCGCGCTCGCCGCTTTGAAGGCGAGCCTTGAGAAGCGGGGCGAGGGTTCGGGCTCGCGCTGAATGCCAGGTCCCGCACCCGGCAAGGAACAACGTATTGACCAGTGGCTGTTCTTTTCGCGCCTGGTCAAATCCCGAACCCTGGCGCACGCGCTTGTTGAACGCGGCAAGGTGCGCATCAATCGAATTCGTGTCGACAAAGCCAGCCATGCGGTAAAACCCGGCGACGTGCTGACATTGTCGATGGGGCCGCGCGTGCGCATCATCGAGGTACGCGCGATAGCCGAGCGCCGTGGGCCTGCAACCGAAGCCCAGTTGCTGTTCGTCGAGATCGAGAGCGGCGTGCCAGCCGCTGACGCGGGTCAGGGCGGCGCGCCGGTGCGGGCCGCTGGCGCAGCCGCAGCCCCCCGTCCGCCTCATGGCGTTAGGGAGCGCGGCACGGGTCGGCCGACCAAGCGCGACCGCAGGGCCATTGATGAACTGAAGCGGCGGTTCTAAATCCGTGTGACAACGGCCCGGCCTTTGCACCGGCAGGCCCTGTGCTAAAACACGTTTGTCCGCGCCGACTCGCGTTGGCGCGCGGCCATTTCCGGGAATCCGCATGACCTACATCGTCAATGAGAAGTGCATCAAATGCAAATACACGGACTGCGTAGAGGTCTGCCCCGTTGACTGCTTCTATGAAGGCGAGAACATGCTCGTCATCCACCCCGACGAGTGCATCGATTGCGGGGTCTGCGAACCGGAATGCCCGGTCGACGCCATCAAGCCGGACACTGAACCCAACGTAGAGAAATGGCTTGAACTCAACCGCAAGTATGCGGATAGCTGGCCGAACATTACGAGTAAGAAACCTGCACTCGACGACGCCGACGCTCATAAGGACGAAGCCGGAAAATTCGAAAAGTACTTTTCGCCCGAGCCGGGCTCAGGCGATTGAATAATATAGATTTTTGTAAAATTCATGCGGCGGGATCGGGCCCGGCTCACACCTTGCGGTACCGCCTGAGCTTGTAACCGTAAACATTAAGCCCGGCGAGATTGTCTCAGCCGCGACCCTTCAAAAAGGGTGAGCGTTGTGTTATTGTATCGTTGTGATGGCGTTAACATTGCACAAATCCAGAACGGCCGTGAACATATCCGGGCCGTCCCGCTCCGACGGGCGGTACGTCAGCAACTATAGTCAGTCACTGCTGAGCCACCGCGGAGCCTGTACGGATTTGCAAAGCTAGGCCAAGAACGGGCGCGCAGGGGACGTCTCCCGCAAGGGTAAGGCGTGACCCATTGCGCGTGTCATGTCGAAGGGTTCGCCAGCTCGGCGGGCCGTGAGACACGCCCAAAGGGCATTGTTAGGCCGCCGGTCGAAGCCCGGTGGTCGCGTAGGCAAGAAGTGGATGAATGTAATGGCTCAGAAGAAGAAAGCTCCGGTCACTGTGAAGTCTGCCGCCCCGAAGGCCGCAGCCAAGACCGTCGCCCGCGCGAGCGGGACGTCGAAGCCTTCTCATGTTGCCGTAAAGGCCACCAAGCCGGCTGTCAAAACCAAAATTGTGGAGCCCGTCAAGGCCGTTGCCGCGAAGGCGAAGGTCGTGGCCAAGGACGTCAAGAAGCCTGTCGCGCCGGCCGCGAAGCTGGGCCCTAAGATCGAGTCCAAAATCGAGATCCCGCCGCAGCGCAAGCTTGCGATTTCGCCGGCCGCGTCAGCCGCTGCCAAGGCCAATGCGGCCGCCGCTCCCCAGCGTGCGGTTCCTGCCGCCGCTCATAAGTCTGGCGGTCAGAAAGTGTCGGCGCCGATCGCCACCCAGCCGCCTGCCGCATCTCCGAAGGCCATCGCCGAGAAGGCCGCCGCCACGCGCCAGCTGCTCGCCGTGCAGAAAAAGCCGGTGAACCAGCGTCACGGCTTCAAGGCCAACGAGTTCGTCGTTTATCCCGCTCACGGCGTCGGTCGCATCGTCGGCATCGAGGAGCAGGAAATCGCCGGCATGTCGCTCGAGCTTTTCGTCATCACCTTCGAGAAGGAAAAGCTGACGCTTCGTGTGCCGACCGGCAAGCTTGCCAGCGTCGGTATGCGCAAGCTGGCTGACGACACGCTCGTCAAGAAGGCCATGGAGACGCTGAAGGGCCGCGCCCGCATCAAGCGTACGATGTGGAGCCGGCGCGCGCAGGAGTACGTCGCCAAGATCAACTCAGGTGATCTCATCTCGATCGCCGAAGTGGTTCGCGACCTGTATCGCTCCGAGGCCCAGCCCGAGCAGTCCTACTCCGAGCGTCAGCTCTATGAGGACGCGCTCGACCGCATGGCGCGCGAGCTTGCGGCCGTCGAGAAGCTGGATGAGCGTGGTGCCGTTCAGCGCATCACCGACATCCTGTCGAAGAGCGCCAAGGGTCGCCGCGCGGCTGAGACCGAGGCCGGGGCTGAAGACGATTCATCCGTCGGCGAAGCAGCCTGACCGGAAGCGGCCCAACCGCTTGGCGTGAGGCCTAGAGATCAAGATCGCCCGTCCGCTTTTCGATTGAAGCGGGCGGGCGTTCCTTTTCTGGACGGCGCGACGCGCTATCCTCCGCCGATGCGTCCGGCACCCTGTCCCGGGTACGGGCTTCCGGCCCACGCTCCAGGATTTCGATCTGGCTGGCGTCAAGCACGTCGATCATTGGCCCGTTTCGCCGTTCGATCCAGCCCCGCACTAGGATGCGCTTCCCTTCAAGACCGCCGGCAAACGTCGCGAGATCCTTGCCTAAGCCGGTGGCCTTGACGGGAACGCGCACGGTGAAGTCGCTCCTCCAGTCGAGACCGAAATTCAAATAGATGGCCGACTTCGTCGTTGCGGCCTTGCGGACGCGACCGTGGACGAGGGCGTAGCGACCGCGCGCGCGCATCAGGGGCCCGGGCCGCGCCGCGGCAAGCGGTCGATACGCGTGAATCGCCCAGAGCCCGGCGCGCCGCCGCCGCGCCTCCGCTTCGTGCGCCAGAAGCTCGCGGCCGCAGGTGAAACTTTCACTGAGCCCGTAGGCGCGTGCGTGCCCGTGTTCCAGCATGAAGCCTTGCACCCATATCTCGCCGCCATCGCCGTCGACGAAGAGGTGCGCCAACGCACGCCCGTAGCGATCGGCCCTGCGCCCGCCGTAGGCGAGCCGCACGCGCTTGCCGATCGTGAGGCTCGAAAGCGCCGCGACAGCGCCCTGTTCGGCCGGCCATAAGCCAGGTTCCGCATCCGTATCTCTCGCGCGCGGCGCAAGCGCGCCGATCAGACGAACTTCGCGCCGGTCGTCGAGTTGGACCGTCTCGCCATCGAGCACACGTGCAACCGTCGCGCGGCCGCCGTCCTGCAATGCGCAACTTTCTAGTTCGGAGGGTTGCGCGTGAGCGGAGGCCGACGTGAGCAGACACAGCGCCGCCGCGCGCATAAGGCGCCCGGCCTTTTGAAAGTTAGCAGCCTCGATCATGCGCGCGCAGTCCGGTTGTGTCGGCTCGAAGATAGCCGACGCGACTGGCGTGTGGGCACGCAATCGAAGTGCGACGGTCCATGCTCATCACGTCACGACGCGCGCCGCCGCTAGAACAACCGGAAATTGTCGGCGTTGAGCTGGTTCAAGGAAACGTCGTTCAGGCGCACGCTGGTATTGGCGTCGAGCATGATCAACGCATCGCCGCCGTCCTGGTAGATGTGCTCGCGCAGGGCCTCATAGCTTTCGAAGCCGAACGCGCGCAGATCGAGAACGTCGGTATTGAGCACCGGAAACCGCCCGGGCGAGAAATCGCTGATGACGTCGTGCTTGCCATCGGGATTGAACACGAAGGTATCGGAGGCGAAGCGGCCCGTAAGCCGGTCCTGCGCACTGGTTGCGATGAGCGTATCGCGCAGGATCGTGCCCGTGATCTGGTTGAAGCCTGCGCTGGGCGAGACGAGCACGCTGACGGTCGCGGTATCGGTGCCGCCCTGGCCGTCGCTGATCGTGTAGTCGAATGAGGCGTTGCCGCTGAATGAGGTGGCGGCGCGAAACGTGACGGCGCCATTGGCTGAAAGCTGCACCGTGCCGCCCACCGCGTTGCCGACGGAGATGAGATCAAGCGATCCGCCGTCGCCCAGCCGGTCGTTGTCGAGCAGCGCGACCTCCGGAATGCGCAACTGCAGGCCGGGACGGACTTGATAGCCGCCGTCGTCCGCTGCAAACGGTCCTTCTCCGCGCGCTTCGATGTTGAACGCGAAAGTGTGTTCGACCGGCGGATTGCGCCCATCCGAGACCGTCAGTGTGAACGTGTCCGGGCCGTTGGCGTCCGGCAGCGGCGTGTACGTGAATGTTCCGTCCGCCGCGATCGAGACCGAACCTTTTACAGGTTCCGCGCCGCTCTTGACTGCGTAAGTCAGCGCATCGCCGTCGGCATCGGTGGCGACGATTGCTCCCGTCGCAGGCTGATCCTCGATCACGTTGCCGAACGTGGCCGAGACGATGATTGGCGGCGCGTTGGACGAGGCGGGTGACGCCGTGAGACCGATACGCACGTTGGCGGTTGCGCTCCCACCCTGGCCGTCGCTCAGCGTATAGTCAAAGGAAACTGCCGTCGTGTCGGGCGTGTCCGGCACAAGGATGACGTTCGAATTGCTGTCGAGGCTGACGGTGGCGCCGACGGCATTCAGGATCGAGGTCACCTGCAATGCGTCGCCGTCGTCGTCGCGATCGTTATCGATGAGCGCGGCAATCGGAATGGTGATCGAGGGCGCGCTTGCAACCGCAAAGGCGTCGTCGACCGCGATCGGCGCGAAATTCGCGGTAACGGCGGCCGCCGCCGCGCGGGCGCTGACCTCCGCCGCCTCCCACGTTATCCCGGCGCCGGCGAAGGTAATCGCTTCGATGCCCGCGCCGTTGCCGTCGAAATAGCCCGCGACGCGAATACGCCCGCCGTCCGCGAAAGCCAAAAGCAGATCAGCCATACTCGCGGGATCACGCAGGAAGGTAATGTCCTGCGCCGACAAGGCGCCGGCCAGCACGAGCACATCGCGATCCTCCGGCGCGCCCGCCGCCTCTATGATGACATCGCGGCCATCGCCGAATTCGTAGACGTAGCCGTCGCTGCCGGCCCCGCCGATGAGTATGTCATTGCCCAGGTCGCCGGACAGCGTGTCGTCGCCCGCGCCGCCGTCCAGCACATTATTTTGCGTATTGCCTTCGATGCGGTTGCGGAGCGCGTTGCCGGTCGCAGAGATCGCCGCGCCCGTAAGCGCGATGTGCTCGACATTATCGGGGAGTGCGTAGTCGACCGCCGCGAATATCTTGTCGAAGCCCTCACCCGCCAACTCCACGACCACATCGAGCCCGCTTTCGACATAGTAGGTGTCGTTGCCGCGTCCTCCACGCATGATGTCGGCGCCGCTGCCGCCATCGAGGATGTCGCCGCCGCGGCCGCCGGTTATGTCGTCGTTACCTGCACCGCCCACGAGTCTGTGCACCCCGGTTTCGGGCGCGACCAAAACATCGTCGCCGTCGCCGCCGGTGATGGCGGTTTGCGATGCGGCTGACCGCAAGGCCGCCACAGAGGTCTCCGCGACAAGCTCCTGCGGTACGTGCGGATCAGGCCGCGCGTCGACGGGTTCTCGGAAACGGCTTGCCGACGTCTGGTCTTGCATGACGGACCGAAGACCAGGGTAGTCGTAGAAGTCACCGGCTTCGTCGGCGGTCTGGGAGTCGTAGGTGATCGGAAACTCGATGCCGAGGATGCCATCGCTCCAGTTGCGCACCCGGATGAAGGCTTCCGTTACGTTTTCGGCGACGCTTATCCTGATAAGCGGACCCGGCGGTTCGTCAGGGCCGTTGTCCCGGACGAATTCGTCCATTGTGCCTTGCATGAGCGAGATGACAAGATCGGCGCCTTCCATCGAATACGAAATAAGACCCACGAACTCGATGTAGCCATAGACCTGATCGTTGTCCTCCGCGCTCCACTCGAACAGGGATACCGGGTTGTTCTCGTCGATGCGGAATGGCGCGCCGCTGAGCTGGAACAGCGTCGAGCCATCGAAGTCGCCGCGCGTGACACGGAAAAAGTCGTAAGGCACGAACAGCCTGTCGTCGGTGCTGGCGTCCTCGATCACCATTTCGAGCGTGTCGAACTCGCCGCTCATGGCCGATAGCACGAAGGTATCGGCACCTGCTCCGCCGTGCAGCAGTGTGCGGCCCGCAGAGCCGATGAGAACATCGTCGCCGTCGCCGCCGTCGATCTCGATGTCGTAGCCTTGCGGGCTCTGCGCGCCTGAAGCGGTGACGGCACGGGCGTCGATGAGGTCGTCGCCGTCGCCGCTCTCGACACCACGCACCCACGGCGCGGTATAGAAGCGGTCATCGCCGCCGCCGCCAATCAGCCACTCGACCGAGCGCGCCCAAAAGCCGGCGTCCTGGCCGGCGTTGGCCGCCGTTTGAACCACCACATATTCGTCGGTGTAATTGAAGATGAGCGGCGACCGCGCCCCCTGCATCCCGAGCGTATCGCCCTTTCCGCCGCCATCCGCGTCAAGGTTGAGTTCGAGCGGCTGCTCGAGAAGATCGACACCTTCGCCCGCGATCACGGTATCGCTCGCGCGATCCCAGTTGACGAGCTCAATCGAGAAAAGCTGGTCGTTCCCGTTTGCGAAAACCGCAGTGAAATCGGGAATTTTGTGTTCGATGGCGTGCGCGACAGCGGTGATGGTGACGGTGCCGACGCCGCTATAATCGATGGTGTCGTCACCATCTTCGGCGTAGGCGAGGTTCGGCTGCCCGCCGTGCACGATGTTGCTGCCGCCCGACCAGAAGAAGGTATCGTCGCCGGCGCCGCCGTAAAGCTTCTCGGTCGTGCTTTTGCCCGTTCCGCGCAAGCTGTCATTGCCACCGCCGCTGACGATGGTGTCGAAATTTTCTGACGCAGAGAGATCATCGCCTTCCGATGTGCCGATAAGCGTACTGCCGCCCGGTGAGTTGCGCACCCCGAACGGCATGACGGCGTCGAGCGAAATGCCGACCGACCACAACAATGACGCGACGAACGAGGTTGAATTGATGGTGGGCCGCACCGACAGCGGTCCGGCGTACGCGACGTAGGGAAGCTGCTGCTGCTCGATGTCGGCTGCGTAAGCCGCCATGTGATCCCACTGCGCGATCACGTCCGAGCCGGAGGCGACGATGCGCGAACCACGATCCTCCGGCGTCCCGATCTTCGCGACCAGCTCTTCGCGCGCCGCGCCGTTCGCGACCGCCAGCGATGTCCGCCCATTTTCTCCCAGTGCGCCGAGCGTACCGTCGAAGATCGGTCCTTCCTGCACTCCCTCCAGAACGTACCAATAGTCCTGGCTGTCGATAGGATCGGTTTCGTCTTGATAGGCGAGATGGAGATGGTCGAG
>CADECN010000038.1:15920-18415 GCA_902825785.1 uncultured Hyphomicrobium sp.
GGAACGTACGCGATGCGCATTATGCCCATACACCCACCGCTAACATGTCAATTTAACACACCTAAACAGCGAACAATTAAGCAGTGTACGATGCGAGTCGGACGCCGCCAATCGCACACTTCTGCTCAATCTAAGATTGAAACATATCGCCCATGGTTGCAATTATAAATTGTGTCGACGATGGGCCTGTTCGGCATAGCTTTGGAAGCGCGAGATCAGCAGTAGACGGAATATTTTCGCGCCCTGCGGCGCCGTGCCTTGACGCAGATGGGGTGAAATCTCATAGCTTTGGTTCTGCCCCGGACGTGCGGCTTACGGGGGCCAGGACGATGCAATGAGGCCCCGTAGCTCAGCTGGATAGAGCAACGGTTTCCTAAACCGTAGGTCGCAGGTTCAAATCCTGCCGGGGTCGCCAGTCGCAGTTCGGAAACGCTTGGGCCGATGAATTCAGTAGCGCAGGACCGCCAGAAAGCAGCGGTGCGAAGCCCACCTCGCATCGAGGTCGCAATCGCCGACCAGAATCCGGTTGTGCGTGCCGGGCTGGAAGCACTGGTGGCCCGCGACGGGCGCTTTGTCGTCTCGGGGCTCCACGGCAGCGGCCGCGCCCTTCTTGAGGCTCTGGCGAAGAAGCCGACCGAGGTCGTGATCATCGGCTGGGCGCTGCCCGACATGACGGGTGGCGAGATCCTGGCGCGCGTGCGTCAGGAAAAATGGCAGACGCGCGTCATTGTTTATACCGGCGAACGCTCGAGCGACGTATTGCGCCAGGCGATCAAGGGCGGCGCCTGGGGCTTCGTGTCGAAATCGGAGGAACCGCAGGTGCTGCTTGAAGCCGTCGTCGCGGTCGCGCGCGGCCGGTTGTCGCTGCCCTACGTGGATATCGAATTATTGAATCACGATCCGCTCGAAGGCTTGACTTCGCGCGAGCGAGAACTGCTGGCGGCGCTTAGCAATGGCTGGACCAATTTGCAGATCGCATCGCGCATCGGAATCTCGCGCAATACGGTGAAATACCACCTCAAAAATCTCTACGACAAACTCGGCGTGTCGAACCGCGCCATGGCTGTTGCGCTGCACATGTCGGTGACACGCGCGAACTCGTGACGAACCCGAGCATCGCGCTTCAGCGAGGGTGGGTAGGCATCGCTACCCGATGGCCGTCGCTAACCCCCCCATCCGGGTGTTGTGGTACGAAGGTCGTATTCGTTATCTGCCGGTGATAGGCTTCAGCACGCCCTAACCTGCGGACGGGCGGCGATCAAAAAAAGCTGTGTTTGAGATGACCTTCGGTGCTTCCCGAAGTCACGGGCATGGCTCAACGCAGAGTGGAGAACGCCCATGACGGTTACCCCGCATCTTTTCATTCCCGGCCCGACCAACGTTCCCGACAAAGTGCGCATGGCCATGAACCTTCCGATGGAAGACATGCGCTCGGGCGAATTTCCGAAGCTGACGCTGCCGGTGTTTGAAGACCTGAAAAAAGTTTTCAAGATGAAGGACGGCCGGGTTTTCATTTTCCCGTCGTCGGGTACGGGCGCCTGGGAGTCCGCGATCGAGAATACGCTCGCTCCGGGCGACAAGGTTTTGATGTCGCGTTTCGGTCAGTTCTCGCTGCTCTGGGTCGACATGGCTGAGCGCCTCGGCCTCAAAGTCGAGCTGTGCGACGAAGAGTGGGGCACGGGCGTGCCGCTCGAGAAGTACGCCGACATTCTCGCCAAGGACAAGAACCACGAGATCAAGGCGGTCTTTGCAACCCATAACGAAACCGCAACGGGTGTCACCTCCGACATCGCCGGCGTGCGTAAGGCGCTCGACGCCGCCAAGCACCCGGCACTGCTCTTTGTCGACAGCGTTTCCGGTGCCGGTTCGCTCGACATGCGCATGGGCGAATGGGGCGTCGACTGCTGTGTGTCGGGCTCGCAGAAGGGCTTCATGCTGCCGACGGGACTAGGCATCCTCGCGGTCAGCCAGAAGGCTCTCGACGCGCAGAAGCAGGCCGGCCGCATGAACCGCTGCTTCCTGGCCTGGGAAGACCACATCAAGACCAACGATCTCGGCTATTTCCCGTACACGCCGGCAACGCAGCTCATTCGCGGGCTACGCACGTCGCTCGACCTCATCTTTGAGGAAGGCCTTGAGAACATCTTTGCGCGCCACACGCGCCTGGCAAACGGCGTGCGCGCAGCGGTTGACGCCTGGGGCCTCAAGCTCTGCGCCAAGGACAAGAAGTGGCACTCCGATACGGTGTCGGCGATCTACGTGCCGGAAGGGATTGACGCGAACAACGTGCTGAAGACGGCGTATTACCGCTACAACACGTCGCTCGGAACCGGCCTAAACAAGCTCAACGGCAAGGTGTTCCGTATCGGCCACCTCGGCGCGCTCGACGAGTTTATGGTCGGCGGCGTCCTGTTCGCGGTCGAGATGACGCTCAAGGATTGCGGCGTCAACATCAAACTCGGATCGGGCACCGGAGCAGCCGCCGAATAGTTCAG
>CADECN010000039.1 GCA_902825785.1 uncultured Hyphomicrobium sp.
CCGCTGACCTCGAAAGCCTCATGGACGAGGACGCCTACAAGACGCTGATCGGTTGAGGGATCGCCGCAATGACCAACGAAAAGTACGACCCATACGATTTCGCCAATCGTCGCCACATCGGACCGTCCGCAAAAGAGATCAAGGAAATGCTTGAGGTTGTCGGTGCGCCCGACCTCCAGACCTTGATCAACGAGACGGTCCCGCAAGATATCCGCCAGACCGAACGCATCGATTTCGGCAAGTCGCTCACGGAACGTCGTGCGCTCGACAAAATGCGCGAGGTCGCGAACAAGAACCGCGTGCTGACCTCGCTCATCGGCCAAGGCTACCACGGCACTACGATGCCGCCCGCCATCCAGCGCAACATCTTCGAAAATCCTGCGTGGTATACTGCCTATTCGCCCTATCAGCCCGAGATTAGCCAGGGCCGCCTCGAAGCGCTGTTGAACTTCCAAACGCTTGTCGCTGATTTGGCGGCGCTCGACATCGCCAACGCCTCGCTGCTTGATGAAGCAACCGCCGCGGCGGAAGCGATGGGCATGGCAAAGCGCATAGCGAAATCGACCAAGAACGTCTTTTTCGTTGATAGCGAATGCTTGCCGCAAAGCATCGCCGTTCTGAAGACGCGGGCGGAGCCGTTCGGCTGGAAAATCAAGGTCGGCGATCCGTTTATCGATCTCGATCCCGCAGAAGTATTTGGCGCGATCTTCCAGTATCCGGGCGTCTGCGGCGCATGTCACGATTTCACGCTGCTCATTGGCAAGCTGCACTCAGCGGGCGCCATCGCCGTGATGGCAGCCGACCCCCTTGCACTGACACTGCTCAAGCCACCCGGCGAAATGGGTGCCGACATCGCGGTCGGATCGATGCAGCGCTACGGCGTTCCGATGGGATACGGCGGCCCTCACGCCGCCTACATGGCGACGCGCGATGCCTACAAGCGCTCGCTTCCCGGACGCATCGTCGGCGTATCGATCGATTCGCGCGGCAACCGCGCCTATCGGCTGGCGCTCCAGACCCGCGAGCAGCATATCCGCCGCGAGAAGGCGACATCCAACATTTGCACCTCGCAGGTCCTCCTGGCGGTGATCGCGTCGATGTATGCGGTCTACCACGGACCCGTCGGCCTGCAGGCTATCGCGCGGCGCGTGCATCGCGACGCCTGCCGGCTGGCCGAAGGCTTAGGCGGACTCGGTTTCAAGATCGGTCCCGGGACGTTCTTCGATACCATCACAGTCGAGGTCGGCGCCTACCAGGGCCTGATCATGAAAAACGCTGTCGACAACGGCGTGAACCTGAGAAAGGTCGGGACCGATCGCATCGGCATCACGGTCGACGAACGCACCAGACCCGACACGCTTGAAGCTGTTTGGCGCGCGTTCGGTGCGTTCGACCTCAAGTACAACGAAGAGTACCCGGGCTCGCACCTTCCACCAGAATTGGCCAGAACTTCGCAGTTCCTGACCCACCCGATCTTTCACATGAACCGCGCCGAAAGCGAGATGACGCGTTACATGCGCCGACTCGCCGACCGCGATCTCGCACTCGATCGTTCGATGATCCCGCTCGGTTCTTGCACGATGAAACTCAACGCGACCGTCGAGATGCTCCCCATCACGTGGCCCGAGTTCTCCGAGCTGCACCCTTTCGTGCCGCGCGACCAGGCACTCGGATACAAGGAACTGATCGACGATCTATCCGCCACGCTTTGTACGATAACTGGCTACGACGCGATCTCCATGCAGCAGAACTCCGGCGCCCAGGGCGAGTATGCGGGACTGCTTGCCATCCGCGCCTATCATCGCAGCCGCGGTGACGTCGACCGCGACGTCTGTCTCATTCCATCGTCCGCGCATGGCACCAACCCGGCATCGGCACAGATGTGCGGCATGAACGTCGTCGTCGTTGCGACAGACTCGAACGGCAACATCGATGTTGCCGATTTCCGAGCTAAGGCTGAAGCGCACACCAAGACGCTCGCCGCGTGCATGATCACGTATCCATCGACCCACGGCGTGTTCGAGGAAACGGTACGCGAACTATGTGAGATCACGCACACCCACGGCGGCCAAGTGTACATGGACGGCGCCAATCTCAACGCACTTGTCGGCCTCGCAAAGCCCGGCGATATCGGCTCCGACGTCAGCCATCTCAATCTGCACAAGACGTTTTGCATCCCACACGGTGGTGGCGGCCCTGGCATGGGGCCGATTGGCGTAAAGACACACCTGATACCGTTCCTTCCCTCGCATCCGGAAACAGGCGGCAACGGCCCTACGGTATCGGCTGCGCCCTACGGTTCTGCATCGATTCTTCCGATCTCGTGGAGCTACACTCTGTTGATGGGCGGACGCGGACTCACACAGGCGACGCGCATCGCCATTCTCAATGCCAACTACATCGCCAGGCGTCTCGATGGCGCCTACAACGTGCTTTACAAGGGCAGCAAGGGCCGCGTCGCACACGAATGCATAATCGACACGCGCCCGCTCGCGGAGAAGGCCGGCGTGACCGTTGACGATATTGCCAAGCGCCTCATCGACTGCGGATTCCATCCGCCAACGATGAGCTGGCCCGTCGCCGGAACGCTGATGGTCGAGCCGACCGAATCCGAAACCAAGGCCGAGCTTGACCGCTTCTGCGACGCCATGCTTGCCATTCGAAAGGAAGCTCGAGCCATCGAAGATGGACGCGTCGATCGCACGAACAACGCGCTAAAGAACGCGCCTCATACGGTCGAGGACCTGATGAGCGACTGGAACCGGCCATATTCGCGTGAGGAAGCATGCTTCCCCACCGGCACCTTCCGAGTCGACAAATACTGGCCGCCCGTCAATCGCGTTGACAATGCCTTCGGAGATCGCAATCTCGTCTGCGCCTGCCCGCCATTGGAAAGCTATGTTAAGGCCGCGGAGTGAAATGGTCCGCTCCCGATCGCGACTCATGCGCCAATACGTTGCAGAAGCCTTGATATGGATTTGCTAGCCGCCTAGATGTCGGCCAGCGAGCTTGCGAGGGGGCACACGTGCCTAGGGCATGTGATTGATATTCTGATCGTTCTGTCGTTGATCGTGCTCAACGGCATGTTCGCGCTTTCGGAGCTGGCGGTCGTGTCGTCTCGCCGCCAGCGCTTACGAACATTGATTACAGAACAACGGTTTGGCGCACAGAGCGCGTTCGAGCTGTCCTCCGATCCTGGCCGCTTCTTGTCTGCCGTTCAGATTGGAATAACGCTGATCGGTCTGATCAACGGCGTCTTCTCCGGCGAAACGTTCGGCGAGGACGCGACAGCTTACCTACAACACCTCGGCTTGTCGAAAGCGGTTGCCGACCCCTTGGGATACGGCCTTGTCATCGCAGTCGTGACTTACTTGTCGGTGATCGTCGGCGAGCTGGTGCCGAAGAACCTCGCACTACGCAACCCCGAGGCCATCGCGTGCGCGGTCGCACCCGCCATGGCCGGCTTCGCGAAATTCGCCGCGCCGGCCGTCTGGCTCCTCGATGCATCAACCAAGCTCGTGTTTCGCGTCTTTGGACAATCCATGGAAAGCGAGGCACGCGTCACCGACGAAGAAATCAAGTCGCTCGTCGCGGAGGCCGAGTCGGCCGGAGTTCTAGAATCCGGCGAGCGCGAGATGATCTCGGGTGTCATGCGCCTGGCCGATCGCGCCGTGATCGGTTTGATGACACCGCGCACCGATGTGGAATGGATAGATATCGCAGCCTCCGATGCGGAGATCCGCGAAAGGCTCTCTAAAACATCGCATTCGCGTTTGCCGGCCGGCGAAGGCACAATCGACAAGATCCTTGGCGTCGTCCAAACTCGTGAATTGCTGACGCCGGCGTTGGCGGGCAAGCCGCTCGATGTGCGATCCAGGGTTCGAAAGGTTCCGATCATTCCGGAAACGATGGATGCCCTCGATGTCGTTGCGGTCCTTCGCAACGCCGATGTTCCAATGGCGTTCATCCTTGACGAGCACGGCGACTTCGAGGGCCTCGTGACGCCCGCCGACGTACTCGAAGCAATCGCCGGCGTCTTCAAATCTGACACGGATGATGACGACGAATATGCCGTCGAGCGCGCCGATGGCTCGTGGCTGCTTTCCGGCTCCATGCCGTTCGACGAGATGGCCGACCAAGTCGGCTTCCCGCTGCCGTCGACCCGCACTTACGAAACGGTCGCGGGTTTTGTGCTCGCTCAGATGAAACGCATCCCGACCGTCGGCGAATCGTTCGAGCACAACGGCTGGCGCTTCGAAGTTCTCGACCTGGATGGCCGGCGAATCGACAAGGTTCTCGCCGCCCGAACGAGCGCGCGTCGCCTTGCCGTACAGGCTTAAAGGCTGAAATTGCTGGCGACTCACCTGTTGTCGTCGCAACATTTCGTCTCGCTAGGCCGCCGCAAGGTTACACCCGTCAAATAGCGGGATGCTCGACACAAAATTTCTCGATGCCATAAAGCAGTTCGAGGGTTTCGCCGCCCGCGCCCAGTGGGATTACGCGCAGCATTCGAATGGCTATGGCACTCGCGCGCGCTATCCCGGCGAAGTGATCGACCGCGCCGAAGCCGAACGTCGCTTCCAGGCCGAAATCGCCAACGCTGCCGCCTTTGTTGATACCATCGCGCCCAACCTCGATGCCGGCTCTCGCGCCGCGCTGACATCGCTGACCTATAACGCCGGCAACGCCTGGACGAAGGGCGAGCTTGGCAAGGCCATCGCGAGCGGCGATCTGGACAAGGCGCGCGAAATCTTCGTCAAGTACAACAAGGCCGGTGGCGAGGTCCTTGATGGGTTGACCAAACGGCGCGTCGCGGAAGCCGAATGGATCGGCTCGGCCGGCGCCACGGTCGCGGGCCCTGCCGCAGCCTTGACCGCCGCGGCGAATGTGGCAGCGAACCTTACTTCAACTTCGGTTGGCGACGGATCAACGGCCGACGCTGCTCAGGCCCTGACGCGCGCCTTGCAGGAAAACGCCGCGAGCGAGGACGCCGCACGCGGCGCCTCGTACACTGCAAATGGAATATCGGAAGAGGCGAAGGCGGCAGACCGAAAGGCACATGACGCCCGCGCCATGATGATCGAGATGCTGACAGCGCTCGTGGCCGATCGCAACAAGGCTGACGAGGTCGAGAACCAGGCCAAGTCCTGGCTCTAGTCGCCTAGCTGCACCTAGGAAAAAGACAGCGCTTTAGACGACGGTTTGCATCGGCCGAGGCCGAAAAGCGAAACGCGCGGCTTAAGCCGCGCGCACCTCAGACGCCTGCGCGCGCCCGATGAGAAACTCTTCGGCAGCGTCCAGCGAACCGAACCGCCGACGTCCCAGCAACGTCTCAACCTCGTAGGAACCGTCGCCAAGCTGCACATATGGCCGCCCGCCGATTTCGCCGCGCCCGATAAGCGTCAGACGATCCGCAAGAGCACGTACCGGCAGCGGCGGCGGGGTCGTCGGCATGACGGTCTCCGCCTTCAGTCGCGCCTGCGCGCGCGCCGCGCGAATAAGTTCCTGTTGGCGCGCCTCAGCCACCATCGACGAGCGGATACCGACACCCACCATGATCGCCGATTGCGCCACGATGAGCGCCAGCAGTGCATGCGTCCACTGCGCCGGCGCGCTGTTCCAAATTCCACTCATTATCGCGACAAACACGACCGCAACCATCAGGCTCATGCCAAGAAGAATGGCCATCGATGCTAAAGCGCGCCGTTTCGGCACACGGGCGACGCCCCACATTTTCGCATGTGGCGCCATCGCCTCCGTCAACTGGCGTGCGCTTCCGAGCAACATATCGAGCTGGAGATCAACGCTTCTGCTGTTCATGGTTTCTCCTGATCTCCTCGTTTCTCAAAAAGCTCCAACTGTCGATCATAACGTCCTTGAGCACCGGCGCGGCCCAACGCTTGTTGACGCCCTCGCGCACACTTGCGGTCACCTCTTCGACGTCCGTCTTCTTGGCAATTCGGAAATCGCGCCCCGCGCTCCCGTAAATGATCTTGAAGGCTTCGTCGGCCAGCACGCTCTCCGGTGGCACCTTTGAAGCCTTGAGAAGGTCGGCGTCTGCCACATATTCGAAGCGCGCGACCACGTAACCTTGAACCTTGTTGTCGGATATGATGGGAACGCTGATCATGCGCGACTTGGCACTGGTCAGGGACACCTTTTTTTCCTCCGCGCCGCCTTCACTGCCGGAGGCATTGTAAGTCATCATGCCGAACGCCGCCCCGATCGTGGCGATGCAGGTCAGAAGCGCGCACACGATGACTTGGATCATTTCGTGCCTCTTTGCATCGAGGCGCGAGGGTCGTAGGTGCCATCGGATTCGGCGTTCTGGATTGATTGCGAGAGCATTGCGGAAACTTCGCGAACAGCCTCCAGATGCATGGTGATCATCGCCATGTTCTCAGCGAGCTGGGCCCGCAAATGCGCCAGTCGCCCGCCGAACTCTTGATCCATATCACTCGGCAACAAGCCTTTGACGGCCTGATTGAGTTCCGCGAGACTCTGGCATTTCCTGTTGTTGGAATCTTCCAGGTCGAATTGCGCACCGCTGGCCAGCGCCTCTGTCTCGACGCGTACCTGCGCCTCGATCCGGCCAATGATTGCGAGCGCGAGATTTTTGCCGCTCCGGCGCAACGGACCGCCGTGCGATCGCACATGCGGTGGCGCCGGTCGGACTTCCGGAAGATTCGGCTTGAGATAACCAGCCGCCGTCGCGTTCGCCGCGCGCTTATCTGTCGTTACGACGTTCATGAACGATCCACGTCATTCGGCTGAGGTTCAGCCTGTGTAACTTTTTCGGCCAGCCCAAGCGGGCTGTCTTCGGCCACCGCCTTGGCGATGTTGTCGGCCAGCATCGAGCGCCACATGCTCCCACCGGTTCCGCCTCCATACACCCCGCCCGAATCATCCTTGGGCATGACGATCTCGAGGAACTGGCGCAGAAACATCGCTTCGAACTCGACCCCGGCACGCTTCGCCTGAGACGGTTCTGCAACCGTCGCACGTTCGGACGGAACCGCCGTATCCCGGACCACGGTTTGCCAAGCATCCGCTGAAGCCATTGAACCGGGTAGTTGTTGCATCGTCTCCTCGCGCATCGCAGCGATTGGGCTGCGACCCTCTCAAGCTAGGTCGCTCGACTTACCTCGGCCTTGCGCGATCGCGGCCAGAACTCCATCGACGATAGCCTGCAACTCGTCCTGTTCAAGCCGCCGCTCTTCCTCCCGCGCAGCTTCCTGCGCAATGCCGTCCGCGACCCGGGTCCGGACCGCGGCATTGGTCAGTCGAACCTCCGCGTCCGCGCGAACCTTCTTGAGTTGCTGTTCCTGCCGCACCAGCTTGCCAACACGATTGGCGATCATATCGATGAATTGGCCATCGAATGCCGTCTCGCTGCCCAGGCTTTCGAGAAGGGACTTTTGCTCCGCGGTGCAAACATCGATCGCGCGGTTGACCTCGGTGAGCCTGACGCGCTCGATGAGCTCAAGATTGCCCAGAACCTTGAGCGTCCGCTTGACGCGCGTAAGCCTGCTAGCCATCGGTCGCGAGCCCTGCAATCCACGTCGAAACGGAGGACGAGAAGCTCGAAAGAATGATGCCGTCCGTTTGGAACAGCATCAGCAATCCGCCCGCGATCAGGAACGGTATGGAGACGAAATATATAGGGACCTGCGGCGTCAGCTTGCTAAGCAGGCCAAGCACGAGGTTAAGGGCAAGCGAGTAGATGAGCAGCGGCGCGCTCATCTGGAGGGCGAGCGCAAACGAGTTCTGAAAAGCATTGACCAGGATGTTCGGCTCGATTGTCGACCCGGCCCATTGACCGACCGTCACCACGCCATAGGACGATTTCAACATCCCAATCACCGCCACATGCAGATCGAGGATGAAAAAGAGCGCCAGCGCCGGCAGCGTGATGAGCTCGGAAAATGGCGTCGTGGAGGAGTTGTCGTCGACCGCCTGCATGAAGATCGAGCCAAAACCGGCGAAATTGGCCATCGCGACGGCGATAAATTCGAGTGCGAGGTAGAAAATGCGTACGAGAAAACCGAGGAAGACGCCGACGATAACCTCCATAACCACGTAAACGGCGAGCATGCCGGTGAGGGCATTTGCGCCCGCGAAATCCGCGCGGTCGATCACCGGAACCAGGGCCAGAGACAGCGCGAAAGCCAAAAAAAGGCGGACGGTCGGTGGAACACGACCGCCGCCAAGTCCCGGAAGGATCATAACGCAACTACCGACGCGGCAAAAAATCAGGAGTGCGGTGACGAGCTCGAGCGTCGTCGCCGGATTCACGATAGCGATCCGAGCGTCTGGATCGGCATCCCCTTGCTGATTTCGTGGTGCGAGATAACGGGAAGCGTCGCGTACAAGCGCTCGGTTACGGTTCGGATGTAGGGCCGTGTATCGGCTGACGTAATGAGCACGAACTGCTGGCCGGCATCCATCAACGGCTGTACGACCCGGCTGAGGTCCTGCCCGAACTGTTCGATCATGCGAGGATCGATGTCGAACTCGACGACCTCTCCCTTTTGATCGCGTTTCAGAGCCTGGTGGAAAGCGACTTCCCACTTGTTGCCGAGCCGCGCGATTTTCAAAGTCCCACCGTCCGAAACATCGCCACAGATCTGCGTGGCCAGCCGCATACGCACGTGCTCGGTGATTTGCTCGGCCTTGCGCGAGAACGGCGCGATTTCGGCCACCGCTTCCAGGATCAGATGAATATTGCGGATCGAAACGCGCTCGGCGAGCAGAAGCTTGAGTACGCCCTGCAGACCGGAATAGGAAATCTGCGACGGCGTAATTTCGTCCAGCAGCTTGCGGTATTCCGGCTCAAGACGCTCCAGCAAACCGCGCATGTCCCTGTAGGAAAGAAGCTGCGCCAGATTATTGCGAATGACCTCCGCCATGTGAGTGAGAAGAACCGATGTATTGTCGACCGGCACGAACCCGTCGCGCTTCAAGGCGTTTGTGAAGATGTCCGGCACCCACACGGCCTTGATGCCGAACGCCGGTTCGCGTGTCTCGTCGCTCGGCGTATCGGGTTTCGGGCCATCGCCAACCACGACCAGAACGTCACCAAGCCTTAGTTCAGAGCTCGCAACCGTCGTGCCATGAACCCTGATCTGGTAACTTTTCGGCGGGATAGCTAAGTCTTCCGTCAGCTTGATATCCGGAACCACGAAGCCGTACTGCTTGGCGAACTTCTTGCGCATCTTTGCGACGCGCTGCGCCAGATCACCGCTCGAACGCATCAGTACGCCCGACAGCTGCTTGCCGAAGCACAGCTCGATTTCGCTGGTCTTCAGCTGATCCTTGATCTGTTGAAGCGTGATGTCTTCGGCCGTAGGTGTTTTTGCGGTGGTCTGAACTTCTTCTTTGGCCTTGGCCGCGGCCGCAAGTTGCCTCGGCAGCGCATACGCAAGAAATCCGAAGATGGCAGCGATCAGCGCGAACGGCATGAAAGGCAGGCCCGGAGCCGTCGCAAGCACCGCCATGACCGCGGCAGCAAGAAGCATGGCGCTCGGATAATTCGTGATCTGGCCGAAGATGACCTTTTCGGCCGAACCGTGCGTACCGCCCTTCGAGACCAGCAAACCGGCGGCCAGGGATACGATCAGTGCCGGCATCTGCGTGACGATGCCGTCACCGACCGAAAGCTTCGTGAAAATCTCGACGGCCCGATCGACCGGCAGATCATGGCGCGCAATGCCGATGATGATGCCACCGAATATGTTGACGGCCGTAATAATGAGGCCGGCAATAGCGTCGCCGCGCACGAACTTCGACGCACCGTCCATGGCGCCGAAGAACTGGCTTTCCTCATCGAGTTCGCGCCGACGACGGATGGCTTCCTTTTCGTCGATGACGCCCGCCGACAGATCGGCGTCGACCGCCATCTGCTTGCCGGGCATCGAATCGAGTGTGAAGCGCGCGCCAACCTCGGCGATGCGCGAAGCGCCCTTCGTGATCACCACAAAGTTGACCGTGATAAGGATCACGAAGACCACAATACCGATGACGAAGTCGCCGCCCATGACGAACTCGGCAAAGCCGGCGATAACGTGCCCCGCCGCATGCGGGCCTTCCGCGCCGTGCGATAGGATCAGACGTGTTGTAGCGACGTTAAGCGCGAGCCTTAGAAGCGTAGCGATCAGTAGGATGGTAGGAAACGCGGTGAATTCCAGCGGCCTCTTGATCCAAAGCGCAACCATCAGAATAAGGATGGAAAGCGCGATCGAGAGCGCCAGGCCGAGATCGATGAGTATCGACGGCAGCGGCAGAAACAGGATCGTCAGAATGACAACGACGCCGACGGCCAAGCCGGCGTCCTGCCGGCTCAGAAAAGGCGTTACGTCACCACCGACTGATTTTACTGCCGACATTCACGATCCTCGAGCTCCAAATGACCCAAGGATTCTGCCGGACGAAACTTGCGCGAAGGTCTGCTAAGGGGGCGACATTGCAATTCGGTCATACGTCTCCACGGCGAAGGCCTGTAGGACGTTGCCAACATAGGGGCCCGAAATTGCGAGTACCATGAAAGCGACCAGGAGCTTGGGCAGAAATGTCAGGGTCATTTCCTGAACCTGCGTCAGCGCCTGCAGAAACGCGATAATCGTACCGACGATCATTGCCGTCAGGACAACGGGACCGCAAACGAGCACGGTCACCCACAAGGCCCGCTGTACGAGCTCTATGACGTCGCCATCGGTCATCATGCGCTGACAGTCACCCCTTCGTCGATGAACAGCTCAGTGCCATCCGCAAAGATCGCGGTTGCGCCATTCGTTTCGACCCGCACCGCTTCGACCACACCCGATACCTTGCCGTCAGCCGACGTCACCGTGCGCCCAATAAGCTCGCCACTTTGCTGAATGTTCGAAAGGAACAGCAGCTTGTCGAGCTTCTCGTTCATCTTGAGCCCCTGCTCGACGTTCGAGAACGTCGCGAGCTGTGAGACGTATTCCGTCGAATCCATGGGCTGAAGCGGATCCTGATTTTGCATCTGCGCCAGGAGAAGCTTCAAGAATGCATCATAGTCGAGCGTCGAAGCGCGCGTAGCAGACGCCGTATCCGTGGTAGTCGTGCTCGAGCCGGCATAGGGATTGACCGTGGTCATGCGACCTCCTTGGCATTCAAGTCGCCAGCCGACGGCGCAGCGACGAGGGCTTCTTCAATGGCGAACGCGGCCCGGACACGCTTCAACGCTTCCAGCGGCCTATCATCTTCGAGTAATTTTTTGATCTCCCCGAGCGCCTGGCGGATATTTGGCTCGGAGAACGCCGCAAGCTGCTCCGCGATGGAGGCAAAGGCCATTTCTTTCGCCTTCAGATGCAGCGACGGATCCATCAGCATCATCTGAACCATGAAGTACAGCTGCCGAAGTGGCGTTGTCGTCTCTTCCGGTTTCATCACGTGCTGTTCAAGCAGGAACACCACATCGTTCAGAAGCTCTAGACTGACCTTGCGATCCGCCTTGATAACAGCTCCATTGATGAACAAGCGCTCGCCCGCCCGCAGGGAAATGCGCAGATTTCCACTCATTGCAGGCCTTCCGCGACGGTCTGGGATACGTCTATGATGCCCTTGAAGTTGTTGGAGCGCTTGTCTCCGATCGCGTCGCCTTCGCGCATCAGCCAAAGCCCGACCGAAATGATGCGTGCCTTGAGATCCGATGGCAGGACATTGTCCGGCTTGCACAGCTCTTCGATGAAGAAGCTCCAAAGCCGGTTGAGGAACATCAGTGCCTCCGCCGCCTCGATTGAATCGCGACCCTTGGTTTCGGCGCGACGCAGCAGTTCGATCGAGTGCTGAATCGCCGCACGCTCGCTTTCCTTCTGGCGCGGCGCGCCTTCGTCCAAGACTTCATCGTATGAGAATTTGTACATTTGTCAGATCGCGTTGGTTGTTTGTTTTCTGGATGCGGAAGCTGGACTTACAGGAAATCTATAATGCTCAAATCGTGGATCCTGCGCGTGATCGAATAGGCGGCCTCCATCTGCGTTGTCAGCGTCGACAGTCGCGTCGCGACCTCGTTCGGATCGACGCCTTCCAGATCTGTGATGGACTTGTCGATCAGGCTGATCTGCAGACCAAGCGTTTCGGTTGACTTAGAAAGTCGCTCTTGCGTCACGCCAAGTGTGGATTGAATACCTGACACGGCGCCGATAGAGCTCGTGACGAGGTTTGAAACGTGCTCCAGCAGCACGCCGCGCGTTGCCTCTGACATCTTTTCGAAGCCACCGTCGGCGATCACCACGAGCGCCGCAGTCAAGTCACGAAACGCCTTCTGATTGGCGTTTGTCGAAACGTCCTCGAGCTCCAGCCTCGAAATCCGGTTGCGGACGTTCTTATCGGACGCATACGACCAGTCATTGCTCCAGTTCGGGTCCGCGAACATCGCGGCGTAGTCATTGTCGAGGAAATTCTGCATGGCCGAGGCGGAGATCGTCGCCACGTTTGGTGAATTCTGATCGAATCCGAACGCCGCCTGGAATGCCGTTGTCATGGCCTGACGGCTCGTGGGCGGCGTATCGCTGAAGTAAGAGTCGACCGGCCGAACGTCCGAATTGATGCCAGCGAAAAGATACTGGCCGTCAACCGACGCGTTCAGGCTTTCATTGAAAGACCTGAGCATCGCTTGCGCCTCGGCAACGATCGTATTGTCCGAAAGCGACGTCGACTGCGCGCGCACGATCGCCGCCAGGAAGTTCTGAGCCAAATCGGAAATATTCGTGAGGCTGGTTTGCGAAGCCGTCAGCCGCGTAGCAACAAGCGTGTTTGAATCCTTTATCGCCTGCAGCTGCGCGCGATCCTGCCTGAGAGACGTCGTGATCCCCGACTTCGCGCCAAGCGTAAGACCAACGTCCGCATGGCGACCGGTCGACATCTCGGTCTGCGCTTCGACCAGGCGGGCCTGCATCCGCGCGATCGAAAGCCGCGTCTCGTTAGAGATCGATACCGTTGATATGAATGAGGGATAGATCATCGCGCTATCCCGTTATCGCCAGAAGCGACGCCAGCATGTCGTCGATCGTTTTAATGATGCGCGAGGATGCCTGGAACGTGCGCTCCAGGCTCAGCATGTTGGTCATCTCTTCATCGAGACTGATACCCGTCTCCTTCTGAAGCGACGCCTGCGCTCTTTGGCTGACGGTGTTGCGGTAGTCAGCTTCCGATTTCGCGGTTTGCCGCAGCTCTTCGAGCCATGCAACCGAGTCCTTCGAGATCGAGCTGAGGCTGCCGCTAGCGCCGACCTGTGCCGAAACATCGAACGACCGGGTCGCGCCCATCTGACCAATCAGACCCTGGATGCGATCCGTGAACGAGGCGGCGCCGGAGCTATTGTAGGTGTATGCCGCGTTGCCTGAGATACCGCCGTCGCGAATGAGGACCGGATTGCCGCCGGCGGACGGGTCGACATTCGGGTTGACCTTGATCTGCCCGGCGAGCCCCGAAATGACCACCCCGGTCGTTGGAATTGCGGGGCCGCCGTTATAAGTGAACAGGCCAGCAGCTGCCGGCAAGGTCGGCGAAGCGGATTGGTCGTATTCCGCGAATGCCTCAATCAGTCCGCGTGCAATCTCATCGAGCTGCTTCTGGTACGCGGGAGCGATCTCGTCACGGACAGCGACAAGGCCTGCGAGCCGACCCGTACCGACTGCCATGACATGTTGCGCGCCCGCGATCGGCACACCGTCCGCGTAGACCGCGTTGCCGGTGGCACCGGCCTGCAGCATCGGCGTTGAACCGAACGAAACGGTGCGCGGCACCTTGTCGAAAAGCGTGACGCCGCTATCGGTAAAGATCGCGATATCGTTGTCGGCGCGCGAAATCGTTCGAATGCCAAGCTCGGCGGAAAGTTGTTTCAGCACGCCGTCGCGTGCATCCATCAGGTCCGTCAAGTCTCCGCCGCCGCGCGAACCTTGCACGATTTGCGTGTTGAGCTCGCCAAACTGCTTAAGCAGTGTGTTGATGTCCGCGACCGAATTGGCAATATCGGCGTCCGCCTGCTGCCGCACGGAATTGACGGCGAGCGAGGACTCGTTCAGCGCGTAGGCCAGGTCCTTGGCTGACGACACGACGGAAGCACCAACCGCGGCGTTCTGCGGATTGGTCGCGTACTGCTGCAGCGCGCTGCCGAGCTGGGCAATGAGATTTGCGGGCGATCGCCCGGTATCGGCATCGCCGATCGTCTGGGAAAGCTGCGTAAGCGCGTTGAGAATCGTTGTTTGGGTCGTCGCGCTCGAGTTCGACGTTAGATACTTCTCAAGCAGCAGGCTGTCGTAGGCCCTATCGACCCTGGCAACATGGACCTGAGAACCGGGTCCCGTAACGATACGCGCGACCTTGCGCGTGGCATTGGGGTCGTCGATGCGCGCGACGTTCCGCGAGACGATCGAGATTTGCTCGCTCGCCACCGCCAGACTTGATCGCGCTACATCGAGACTGACACCAATGCCCATCTAACTTTCCCCAAGTGACCTTCCGCGCTAGCGCTTCAGGTTGACGAGAACGTCCATCAGGTCCGCGCCCGTCTGGAAAACCTTCGAGTTTGCCGTGAAGCTGCGCTGCGCCTCGACCATCGTGGTAAGCTCGGAAGCCAGATCGACCGTCGGCTTTTCCAGCGCACCCGACACGATCGAGCCCAACGCCGCCGTGCCCGCGATACCGATCTGCAGATCGCCCGACTCATTGTTGGGCGAGAAGACGTTGCCGGATAGCGTGGTCAAATTGTTCGGACTTGCAACGTTTGCGAGCGGGATCTTGTAGGCATCGATGCGCGTGCCATTCTCGTAGACGGCGGTCACGACGCCTTCCTTGCTGACTTCAAGCCGGTCAACGCGTGTTGGCGCATTGCCGTCAACGACCGCATCTTGCACGACATAGCCCGCGGAAAGCTGCGTGGACCCGCCGTAACTAATCGTCATCGGCGATCCGTTCGGGATCGTAACCGTGAGACTCGTCGGGCTCGACGTCGCGAATTGACCGGTCGAGCCGTCAAACGTGAAGGTCGTCGGCGTCGCGATCGGTCCGGAAGAGTAAGGGAACCCGCCGTTCGTCCCTGCGGTCGCATGATCGAATACGCTGACCTGCCAGGTGTTGGCGCCCGTCTTCGCGGAATAGATATCGAGCAAAACCTCGTTGCCGAGGTTGTCATACGTCACGACGGACGTCTTGCCGGAGTACTCCGGGTTCGCCGGGTTCGCACCGGGCAAGTCGGGCGCAGCAACGGTGTCGGCATTCGATGGGAAGTTCACTCGCAGCGATGCGGTGGTTGACGGTACAGCCTTCAAACCGAGGTTTGCGGTGGTTACGACCTCGAGGCCGGCGGCGCTGTTGACGATAGATGAGAGGTTGCCGTTGAGAAGGTTGTAGCCCAGCAGCTTGAAACCCGCTGAGTTGACAAGTTCGCCCTGACTATTGGCAACGAAACCGCCTGCGCGTGTCAGATACGGCGTGCCGTTCGCGTTCTGGACCATGAAGAAACCGTTGCCATTGACGGCAAGGTCGGTCGTGGAACGGGTGAAAGCCAATTCACCCTGCTCTGAAATGCCCTTGCGGATGGTGGTTTGGACCGAACCAGGCGTGTACTGGACCAGTCGCGCTTCGGGCACGAGGGTAGAAAATTCGGTCGAGGCTTTCTTATAACCGGTGGTGTTGATGTTCGCGATGTTGTCAGCCACGGTGCCCAGGCGATCAGCCTGCGCAGACATGCCGGATACGCTCGTAGTCATTACGCC
The DNA here is from genome assembly GCA_902825785.1 of uncultured Hyphomicrobium sp. Classification (GTDB taxonomy): domain Bacteria; phylum Pseudomonadota; class Alphaproteobacteria; order Rhizobiales; family Hyphomicrobiaceae; genus Hyphomicrobium_B. The sequence goes on from CADECN010000039.1 coordinate 15,747, forward strand.
GTAGAGACCCATCGGAATTCTCCTCGTCCGAAATGCAATTGGGGACAAGTGAACCAGTCTGGGCTTGCGCGGAACTGTTCGCCGCCACATCGGCGCCACGATCTGGTACGCGCGTGTCCGAACCGATGAGCCTGTAACCGAGATACCGCTGCGACTCGATCGGGTCGTGCCCGAGCCGCTGCTTCAGTCGCTTGCGCAGGCGGCTGATGTGGCTTTCGATAACGTTCTCGTGGATCCCCTCGTTGAAGACGCCATAGACGCGATTGAAGATCTGCGTCTTGGTCACCCGCAAATTTCGGCTGAGCACGAGATATTCAAGGATGCGTCGTTCGCGGCGCGGAAGCGGAAGGGGTTTGCCATCGACCAAGGGATCCTGACCGTCGAAGAAGACGCGAATGCCTCCGACATCGACACTATCGTCTGCCTGGGTGGAGCGCCGGCGAATGGCGCCTGTGCGGGCCAGTATTTCTCGGACATGAAAGGGCTTCGAGACGACGTCATCGACGCCGGACGAGAACAGCTGCAAGGTTTCAGATAAAACACGGCCATCGAGTATGCCGATGATCGGCGCACGGCAGCGGCCGCGCAGCCTTGCCGGAACAGCGTCCCGTTCCGCTATCAATCCGAGGAGAATGCCCTCAATCGATCCAGCTTCTGAATCGCCGATCGCATCGAACCAAGCCTCTATTTCCTGCGAGCCGACCGCGATCGCTGCCACCCCTTCGCGATCGAAGCAATCAACATACCCGCGGGCGATCGACGCGCGATCGTCCAAAACGATAAACATTCCTGTCCCCGCAAATTGTCCACAATTCAATCCACAGGATTAAGTGATTCAAATACTTTGTTAACAGCTCACTTTGCCGTTTATTCTGTAACGTGCCAAAAAAACATCAGTAATTGCAAGGTTGCACAGATGTATATGTAACTTGGCGGCCGCGGTTTTTGAGAACTGGAAAAAGCTCCATTCGAGCTGCCAAACGGCGAAGCGGGTTCAGGGAATATTGAGGTTACGCTGCAATAGTTCCTAATCTTGGCCAATTCCCGCGACGCGCGTTGGCGATGTCCCGTTCGAATTTAACAATGGGATATTGCGGTTACGGGGGGCGATTTAGTTTTGAGTTGAAGTGTTCGCGTCATGAAGCACAACGCGATTGAGCCGTACAACCCGTTGCTCGCCGGTTCGGACGGTCAGTCTGATCAGGATGGTGATCGCCGGCGCAACCATCGCCATCAGCTCGCACAGCATGTCGGGGTCGTCACCCGGTCCGGCAGGCTGATCTGCGACCTGCTCGATCTCTCGAGCACCGGCGCCAAGCTCTCGATCGTCGACGGCAACATTCCGCGCATCGACGAACCTCTGATTCTCGTTCTGTTTGATGGCACCGCTGTTCCGGCCCTCGTGAAATGGGTCGGACGCCAGCGCCTCGGTGTCACCTTCGTCGAGGATTTCGCCGACATCGAACAATACGTCGACGGCGACGACGTCGGCCTGGACTACTTCCGCAAGGCCGTGCGTCTGCAAAAGAGCATGTCGCGCTGAAGCGCACTTGAACTCTAGCAGTGGCGACGCCAGCATCTCGCAAGGATTGCGCACCATTCTGCCCACTTCAGGCAGGGATACGTTTGGACCGCAAAACAAATGCGCATTCGCCGACCGTCACAGACGGTTTTCGACGGAATGATCGAGGCCCTCTCAGAGGCGAAGGATGCCGAAGGCGCCGGCCGGGACCACGCGCGCCCCAACAGCCGGGCCTTTATTCTGGCCTTGCCCGAAAGTCCGGTTGGCCTCAAACGCGCCGTCGGGAGCGAAACGGGCAGAAAAGGTCCTTATGGCGACGCCGATGCTGCCGAGCAGCCGCCTTGCGATCCTGACAGTATCGCCGCTGAACTCGGACTTAATCGAAAACTAACAGTAGCCGACATTACGGCCTTACGACGTGCCTTCGCGTTGAGAAACCACCCCGACCGGGTGCCCGAAGCCTGGCGAGCGTTGGCAACCGAGCGCATGACCATTGCCAATCGGTTACTCGACGCAGCCACTGACAAGCTCGTAACGCGTCGTTAGCCGTGCACGGCAAATCCATAAAATTGCGCACATTCGCTTGGCAATAAACGCACCATTCTCGCCTAAGATCAATCGCAGGAACCGCTACGAAGCGGACCGGCCGAGGGATGTGCAAATGTCGGAAAAGTC
>CADECN010000040.1 GCA_902825785.1 uncultured Hyphomicrobium sp.
TCTCGGCGATAGCGGTGCTCGATGGCATCTCGACCGGCTCGACGCGCATGAACGCCTGCACGTCGCCCTCGATGCCGCCGCCACGCGCTTGCATGGTGATGAGCCGGAACCGCTCATCGGTCCGCGTCGTGCCCCAGTTGACGGCGCTTGCGTCGTCTTCCGGTTCAGTCAACTGGATCGAAAATCCCGAAAAGATCGAGTGCAGGCCGGGACACTGCATTCCGACGATCGTCGACAACAGTGCCAGCGCTTCGACGCGCCGCGCGCCGACAGCGGCGCAAAGAGCCGGATAGTCTTCCTGAAACTGAGAGCCGTTGATGATTGCAAGGCGGCCGCGCCGATTTTCGGCGTCCGGAAACGAAAGAACCTTCGGCGCGGTTTCGATGGCATCGGGGGGACCATCGGCACTCGGCGCACCCGATTTGCGCGGACCGAACTTCAGATCGAGGATCGTGACCACCGCGCCTTCGGTCGCAAGCTCAGCCTTCAACGCCGTATCGCTGCGTCGTGCCACGCGAACGTCCACCGGAACATCGAGATAAATGAATTTGGGGAACTGCGCTTTGATGCTGGCGAGGCCTTCGAACGATTCGCCCGACGCGCAAAGTCGCTCGAGCGCCGTAAGGACGCCGTTGACGCCGTGCACCACCGGTGCGCCCGCCTGCGTCCGCCGCGCCGCGCGCGCGTCCATATGCACGGGATTGCGATCGCCCGACAGCTGCGCGAACCGCTCCTGGTCTGCCGCCGTGAATGTGATCGTCGCTGTTGTCGAGCCGTGCACGGGCCAATGGTCCCTGAATCGTCAGAACTGGAAGTACAGGAACTCCGTCGCTCCCGTGAGATAGAGCACGGAAAGCGCCGCCATCACGCCTGCCGACGCACCCCAAGCGAGGTTTGGCCGCCACTGCAGAGCCTCCGGCAAATTCGTGCGAACCCGTCCGATGATCGGGTCGGAGCCAAGAACGCGATGGCCAGGCCCGCGACCAGCATGACGGTGGTCCATGGGTTCCAGAACATTTGAGTGACTTGGTCGATGAGCCACGCGTCGTCCTGCGGAAGTGTGCCAAGCGCCAGGCCGCGCGCGCCGAACATCCCGGCGATAAGGCCGACGGCGTTCGGAATGTAGGCGGCCCGGAAGAAAACTTGCGAGATAAGGACGGCAAAGTAGGTCAGGGCCCTGCTCGCTCCCTTCGCCGCCCACGCCAATGCACTTTCCCGCCGGGCCTTGTCGATCTTCAGTCCGAAAATGCGCCACGCGTGATTGATGGTCAGATACACGCCGTGCAGCAGGCCATAGACGACGTAGGTGTTGCCCGCGCCGTGCCAGACGCCGGCGAGAAACATCGTCGTCAGCGTCGGGAACGCGATGAGGGTTACAAAGCCACCGAGCGTGCTCGCGCCCTGGATTGCGATCGGCTTTCCGGCAGCCGCCCGTCGGCGCGTCACCCAAAGCGCAATCGGATTGTAGAGGTAGAGGGTGAGGTAGCGCGTCAGCGTCATGTGCCAGCGCTGCCAGAACTCGATGATGCTGGTCGCCTTGTATGGCGAGTTGAAGTTTGCCGGAAATTTTATGCCGAACATGCGCGCCTGGCCAATCGCCATGTCCGAATATCCGGAAAAGTCGAAATAGAGCTGCAGTGAATAGGCAACCGCCGCATACCACGCGGGCAACATGCCAACGGCCTCGCTGTGCTCGAAGCCCATGTTCGCGACCGGCGCAAGCTGATCTGCGAGCAGCACCTTTTTCGCCAGGCCGATGATGAAAATGCCGAGGCCGACGGCAATGTTTTCGGCTTTGTAGCGATAGGTCTCCGGGTTTTCGAACTGCGGCATCATCTCGCGATGGTGCAGGATCGGACCGGCAATGAGATGCGGGAAGAACGTCACGAACAACATGTAGTCGAGCAGGCGACGCCCCTTGGCGATGCCCGTCTTGCAGTCGATCAGATACCCGATCTGCGTGAACGTGAAGAATGAGATGCCAAGCGGAAGCAGAATGCCGCCGGCATCGAAATCGATCGTGATGCCGACCCGTTCCAGAATGCGCAGCGCGAAGCCGACGTACTTGTAATAGAACAGCAGCCCCAGGTTGGCAGCAACGGCGAGCGCGAGAATGACCGTCTGAGTTCGGTTGTCGTCCTCATATTTCTGCAGCAGCAGGCCGGCTGTGTAATTGAAGAAGATCGAGATCAGCAGCAGCGTGACAAAGACCGGGTTCCACCAGCCGTAGAACACGAACGACATGAGCACCAGCCAGGCCGCGGCCCAGCGGTTGCTGCGCTGACCAAGCAGGTAGTAGCCGACGACGGAAATCGGCAGGAAAGCGAAAATGAACGCAAACGAATTAAAAAGCATACGCAACCATCAGAGAACGGAAATTACGCGGCGGCGCCGCTCGCGGTCTTCTTTTCGATCAGGTGCACGAACTCGCCAACGTTTTTCAGACCCTCGATTTCGGCAGTCTTGAATTTGACGCCAAAGCGCGTCTCGGCCGCGACGAGGATATTGATGTGATTGAAGCTGTCCCACTGGTCGATGTCGTCGGCCGTGGTGTCCATCGTAAGTTTCAGGGAATCGTCGTCGAAGATCTCGCGGAAGATCTCGGTCAGTCCTTCGAGGATTTGAGGTTCGGTCACGATTGGCCTTCTTTTATCTCGATGAAAGTGTCGATCGGAGTGAAGCTTTGTAACGGGCGGCTCCAGCGGGTCGCGCCATCCGGGTCACTCGCGACCTGCGTGAAGCCAAGTTTGGAATAGTGTTCGCGTACCATTTCGTTCTTGGCCGTCGGACGATAGAGGCCGAGCAGGTTTTCAGCGCCGAGCCGAGAAGCCTCCGCCGCCACCAGATTGAGTGTTGCCTCTTCGACCTGCCGGCCCAGAACGCGGCAGCTCATCAGCCACGTGTCGATCAGCATCTCGCGACCGTCGCCGTTGGCGGGCCGGCCTATGATGATTCCGATAATGCCGTTGTCGCCGAAAGAATCCGTTAGCCGGAGCTGAAGCGTCAGCGACCCAGGGTCTTCCATGAAGGAGACGACATCGGCCTGGCTGTAGCGCTGGGTCGTCAGGTTGAATTGGTTGGTCTTGTTGATGAGCTGCACGACGCGCTGCAGCCCGACGCGATCAAAGCGCCGCCACTCGAGCGTCATTCCGAGGCTCTTGAGGTAGCTGACGAGATCGGTTGAGGAAGAACGCAGCAGATCGCGCTGGATGTTGCCTTGATACTGAGCAGATCGCTCCATGTCGTCGGACGTGACGCGCAGGCCTTCGAAATAACCCGCGTCCGCGATGCACTTGGCATAGAGCGCCGGGTCTTCCGGCAGCTCCGGCACGGCGACCATCGGCAACTCACGCCGCACCAGCGAGCGCTCGAATGGATTGTCGTCGGCGAAGACCAGCGCGTTGATGCCGATATTCAGCGTTTTGGCGATAGCGCGCAGGTTCGAGGGTTTGTCCTGCCAGTTGGCGACGAAGCAGGCGATGTCGCCCCGCTTCAAAACCATGTCTGGATGCTTCTCGAACGGCGCCACGGCGTTAACCTCATCATTCTTGGAACACACCGCAAGAATGATGCCGCGTCGGGAAAGCTCCTTGGCGTAGTTCTGAAAGGCCACGAAAGCCTCGCCCAGCGAACTGCCCTGTCCCAGCACGATACCTTCAAGTCCGTCGTCCCCGATGACGCCGCCCCACAGCGTATTGTCGAGATCGAGCACCAGGCACTTGGCGGATCGGCCCTGCTGAGCTGCCAGCAGTCGGGCGACAAGGTCGCCGTAGGCGGGCGCCGCCTTGGGAGAAAGTTCCTGCTTGGCGCGATGCCAGAGCACCGGATCGTGCCAGGCGTTGATGCCGTCCTCGGCAATCTGGGCGTCAAGCGCGAGCACATCGACCCCGCTCTTGTCGGCGGCCTCGCGCAGGCGCGCGTTGAGCGTATCTATCAAGGCGCGCTGAGAACCGGGCAAACGGTGCTCGTTTCCTCCCATCAGTCGGGGCGCGAGCGGCAGAACGGTTTGCTGAATGACTTGTCCGGCACCGGTTTCTAAAGCCAGTTTCCATAAATGCCGCAGTCGTTCGATGGCAGCTTCGATTTTTTCCGAGGCGGCGATTGCTGGCGTCGCCGCATCGGGAGCACCGAGCAGGCTCTGGGCATCAAACGAGAAAAGAACCGCTGTCGGCTTGAAGGCATAAAGCGGCGAGTTGGTATCACTGAGCTCTTGCAGGTAAAGCCCGTAGTCACCGGTGAACGTCGTTACGTGAAGTCCGTGCCGCAAGCCGCCGACGCGCAGACCCGGCAGCAAGTGATCGGCTGTCGAGCCGCTGAGAAGCGCCAGCCGCACCGGCTTGGTGTCGAGCTCTGGCGGTGGCGTGGCAAACAGGCGCGTGAGTGCGCGGTCGACGCGGTTGATTCCGAGAAAATCGAGACGCGAATTTGAAAGCTCCCGCAGCCGCTCCCAGGACGCGGCGTCCGACGCATCAATCGATTTGAGCACGGCGGACCAGTCGGATCGCTCCGGCAGCCATGCGAACTCGGTTGTTAACATCTCATGCCCCAATATCGAGCCTCGCCTCGACCAAGCGACGCGAAACGGCAGCCCGACGTAGTGCTTCCCATAAGCATGGAAGAATTACATTAGCGTGAGCTGGTAAGCGGGAAATACGGCAATGGGGTTAAGTGCGTTGTTGTCGCAACAGGGGTTACCATACTCGCCACTACGATTTGCCTCAACTTCGGACGTGCCGGCATCATTCGGCCGCTCAAAGAGGATGACAAGGAATGAACGGGTCGGCGCTCGCGCTGATAGTAGTTGCCCAGTTGGCCGTGTTGGCGACCGGCGTCCGGTTTCTTCGAACCGCCAAGATCGCCGAATGGGGGATGTTTCAGGCGGCCGGTGCGCTCGCGGCCATTCTCGTCCTGAGCGTCTTCATTTTCGTCGTCTCCGAGCCGCCCTACGTATTTTCCGATTTTCGTAAGGCGTACTACCCGGCCGGCGTAGCGGTATTGGAAAGCGCCGACGCCTTGTCGCCGCTCATCGAGCGGGTGTTCTTTGTTAACCTCCCTAGTGTCGCGTATTTTTTCGCGCCGCTCGGACTTCTGCCGTTCAAATGGGCCGCGGTCGTTTTCTTCGCGGCGGGAATTGCCGCGACGCTTCTGGCGTGGCGGTTGCTCGCCCAGCAAGCCCAGTTAACTCACGCCGGCATGTTGGTTTTGCTGCTCCTGTTTGCGGCAAACGGCCCGCTGCTCAATTCACTCAGAGAGGGCAATACAAGTCATTACGTCTTGCTCCTTTTGGCGGTCGCATTGGGATTCCTGCGGGACGGACGCCACCTGCAAGCCGGCGTCGCCCTTGGGCTGTGTGCGCTGATCAAGCTTCCCCTGCTGATATTCGGCCCTTACCTTTTGCTGCGTCGGAACTGGTACGCGACAGCCGCCTTCTCCGGTGTCCTCGCGACTGCGGGCGTTATTTCTCTCGCCGCCTTCGGCTGGGATCAAAACGTCCGATGGTTTGAATTGTGCGTTCTGCAATTCAGCCGCAATCCCATCGGCGCGTTCAACGTGCAATCCTTCCCTGGCTTTTTCTTGCGTCTCGAAGGCGGCGAAACCTTGCTGCGGGACTGGTCGGCGCACCCGATCGAACCGGCGCAGCGTTACCTGGCGACCGCAATTGTGCTCGCCCTCATGTCCCTTGCGATTGCCGTGGGTGCTCGCCGGACGAATCCCGCTGCCGATGACGAACGGCAAGTGCTCGAATTTTGCGTGGTGACGACACTGGCGGTCATTGCGAGCCCGATGTCCTGGACGCACTACTATTGCTGGCTGCTGGTTCCGGCCGCTTTCCTGCTCAACCCGAGTTCCGTCATCGCCTCCACGCCGGTTACGCGTGGACTTGCGTGGGCGGCGATCTTCCTCACCACACCCATAGTTTTAATGGCGATTTTCGAGAACTCGCTTGCCAGCCAGCTTTACGCCAAGGCCTTGGTCTCGCACTATCTGCTCGGTGGCCTTATCTGGTTTGGCATATTGGTCTGGGCTCTCGCCACTCTATCGCGCAAACCGGCTTCTCAACAGCTCGCCGCCGCTGCTAGTTGAGGGGATACGTCACCGGCCTTGCGGCTGAGCGCGCAAGCTGCCGTTCGACGATCTGGCTGCGGCGCGGATTTGACGTGAGAACGGCTTGCGGACGCCTGACCGTTTTGGGTTGCACGGCGATGGCGTGTCCACGCTTCAGTACGCGGCGCGCCGTCCGTTCCAAGGGCGTAATCCCGGCGGCGCGCTCGGCATACCACACGAAGGACGCGTCGGCCGCCGAACCGTGCGACAGCGCCGGTCCAAACGAGCATCCCAGGATGTATTCGGCGACTGTTGCCGGCATCAGCGCTGTGCGCCCTCTCAGCACATGTCCCGCCCAAGCCGCGCTTGTCAGCAGCTCGTGCGCAAACTCGTATTCGGGAAAGACATATGCGCCGTTCATTCGCGTATGCACCGACACGACGACCGCGTCTGAAAGCGTTGCCGGCACATCGCGCGTGGCCGGCGCTGGCCGCGAAGCCGCTGCCGCCAGCGTCGTAAGGATCGACAATTCTTCCACCAAGGTTCCGCGATCCATAACGCTGGCCGTTCCGCTGAGTGGTATTGGAGCGTCGTGAAACATGCCGTCGTGGTAAAGGTGGCGCAGCGCACCGGCTGTCGCCTCTTCCGAAAGCAGGCCGCACTCGGTCAACATGGCGAGCATCTGGGGCGCGCCGGCGCTGTTGCCGCACGAGACGCCGCCGTTGGCGGCAAGTCGCGCCACCATCGCCGCGCGATGCCAGAGCGTTTCCTCCGTGAGGCGTGTGGGGTCTAGGGCGGCGCGATCGCCGATGCGCCGCGGCTCGTCAATCAGGGAAGGAAGTAGGTACGCCAGCTCGTCCACGTCGACATCCGACCAGCTGCGCGCAAGAGCAAGCAACTCCTCCGCGTCGTCAGCGATGTCCAGACCCCAGGGCGACTGATCAGTCGGCGCGGCCCCGCTGCGCTCATGAGCGCACGACACAGACTTTTGCAGACCGCGGGTGAAACGCAGCACGCTCATTTTGTCCCCTTGATCCGCGGAACGCTTGTCGTGCCCGTACCCGCATTGGGCGCGGTCAGGCCGCACCGCCGTCCGTTTCCTCTGGATTAAGTTTCTCTTGTTTGCGTGGCCAATCAATGCGGCCAAAAAGGGTTTGCCGCGCTCAACATCTGCCCGTTTGAACGTTCATCAGGGCGCGCTCCAACGCAATTTTACCATACGATGATAGCCAATACGGCGTGTCCGCCCGCTGCGGCTGCACGTCCCAAGCTTGGCCCTAGGCCATTGGCTGTAGAGACTTGAACGCATGCTACCTCTTTCGGACAGAGCAGCTCGTCTCCCCTCGTTATTCCATGCTGCCCCCGCGTTACGAAGACCGCACGCACGCTGCGCCGCATCATTGTCGGCCCGAAAAGCGCGGTTTCGGGCCTGATGCGCGCGCCTCAATGGGTACGCCACGACTTGCCGACGCAATCTGTTTGCCGCGCGTAGGAAGTGCGAGAGCACCAATAAAATCCAGTCTTTTTGTGTGTAGGGACGAGATAAGGCGTAAACGGATTAAACCGTTTATGGGCGGCCAATCAAAGCCTCCCACCTAGTTCGATAGACTTAAGTCCCGCCGGACCACTGCGCCCCACTTACCCCCTTTTCTGCGATTGAGCGCAAACGCCACCCCGAGCAAAAAATCGAGGATCAAGCATCGCGTATTTTGCTGCTGATAGCGGGATTTAATGTCTGTTGCTCGTTCGCGTAGTTCTGCGGCTGTCGCCTGCGGGGATGTGATCAGGATCGCTGGTCCTGACGCAATTTTTGCCTCCGAGCGAGGCGCCTCACAGCAGAACTCAGATCAATTCGCTCATCAAACAGCGCCTGACGACGGCCGCTGGATTGCTGGCCTGCACCGCATTTCCCGCTTTTTCGGCCATGGCGCGCGTTCTGCGGCCACGCATATCGCGCCCCTTGGCGGGGCGAGCAAGCGGATACTCGATGTCGTGCTGGCGTCGGCCCTTCTCGTCCTCGCGGCACCGTTGCTTTTGCTTGTTGCAGCCGCGGTCAAAATGAACATGGGCGGCAAAGTCATCTATCGTCACCGCCGCGTCGGATACGGCGGCCAGCAGTTTGACTGCCTCAAATTCCGCACCATGGTCGCGAACGGCGACCAGGTCCTTGAGCGCCACCTTAAGGAGAGCCCGGCGGCAGCCGAGGAATGGCGTCGCAATCGTAAGTTGGCAAAGGATCCGCGCATTACCCGCCTCGGGCACATCCTGCGGAAGACGAGCCTCGACGAGCTGCCCCAACTCTTCAACATTCTACTGGGCGACATGAGCTGTGTTGGGCCGCGCCCGGTGGTCTCGGAAGAACTGAAGCTCTATGGCGCGCGTGCCAACGACTACTTGCTGGCCCGACCTGGCATCACCGGCGCTTGGCAGGTCAGTGGCCGCAGCTCCATCGGCTACGCAGAGCGGGTACAGCTCGATTCTGACTATGTAAATCGTTGGTCGATCGGCACCGACCTCGTCATACTCTGCCGCACGGTTCCGGCCGTGTTCAGGGTCGCGAACGCTGCCTGAACGTCCGGTTGCCTCTTTTCTAGGTGTTTTTGTTTCAAATTGTGGCTCCTAGGCGCGCGTAAGTGTATCGAATTGCACAACTCGACCGCTTAGAACGGGCGCGAAGATTTCACGCTATCTAAGCCCTTCATCAACGAATATGGGCTTTTGCACCTCGCCTTTCCCAACCAGAGGTTGCCGCGCGGCATAGCGTACCCCTTTCAACTAACGGCACGAACCTTGCTCCCTTAATTTCGGTCGCGCAGGCGGTTGCGGCCACGGGCTGTCATACGTTGTGCGAAACTTCGCGGTATGGCGGGGGCGGTCCGGCACGAAACGGGTCGTCTGACTAACGCGAAGGTTCAAAATTGCTGCAGTTGCGAATGCCTCTTTCGATGCCAGACGGCGTGAACCGAAGTAAGCCGAGCGGCGACAATCGTCTCGTGCGGCCAATGAGTTCAAACCGTGGCATTAATGCTGCGGCTGCATAAATTTTGAATTTCTGAGGTAAAACAGTTAAATACACGATAATGTTCGTCTATATTCCTGACACTTCCTTGAGCGCCCGCGGCTCGGGGTAAGTCTGAGGATGAATGCCACGAAGTTTGTATTTTTGCGGAGTTCGGGACGATGCGTACCTCTTCCCAACAAACAGCCACCAGTAACTCTGGCTTACTTGATACCAATTCTCTGCCGCCGCTTGCTCCAAATGAGGCAGCACGCAGCCAAATGGCGCAATTGGAGCGCCGAGAAACGCGGCCAACTGCCTCTGTTGTAGTCATCGAGCGCAGATCGTTCGTTCGCGGCTGCATCCAGAAAATCTTGTCTGAGGCTACGACGATGCCGGGCATCGGCGTTGCGAGCGTCGATGAATATCTGGACGGCGCATCCAAGCTCAACGCTGCCATCGTTGTTGTTTGCGAGATGGGCAGCGGCGGTGAGGCCGCTGCTCAGTTGCAGCATCTGCAGTCTGCCGGCTGCAGCGCGCCCGTTGTCGTTCTTTCCGACACCGAAGACGTCGACGTCGTAATGTCGCTCATGTCGAAAGGTGCGAGCGGCTTCATGCCGGCCGACATTACGATTGAGGTTGCAGCCCATGCGTTACGCCTCGTCGCCGCTGGCGGTCAGTACTTCCCGGCCGGCAGCCTGCTGGCTGCACGTCGCATCATGGATGAGCCGCAGGCCGCGCTATCGGGGGCCAAGGGCATGTTCACCCGTCGGCAGGTCGCCGTGATCGACGCTCTGCGCAAAGGCAAGGCGAACAAGATCATCGCCTACGAGCTCAACATGTGTGAGAGCACGGTCAAAGTGCATGTGCGCACCATCATGAAGAAGCTCAACGCGAAGAACCGCACTGAAGTCGCGTATTTGGCCAACGAGCTGATGCAGGAGCATCGCCTCTAGCTGGTCGAGGGTGCGTTAGCGCACCGTCCGCGGATTCGCTGAGTTGGCATGGCACATGCCTCTGGCAGTGAATTCGCAGCCCGTCGTCGGATTTTAGGAAACGCTGATGCCTCATTTGCCGGACGCGCGCGTGTGGTATCGCCCAGCCGATGAGTGCCAACCGTCATGACGGATCACACCGAAAAGGTTGCCATCGCCATCGCCGCCTACAACGCGGCGCCGACGATTGCGCGCGCGGTCCGATCGGCGCTCGCCCAACCCGAGGTCGGCGCGTGTATCGTCATCGACGATGCGTCTCGCGACGATACGATCGCCGCTGCGCGCCAAGCCGACGATGGCTCCGGTCGCCTGACGATCATTTCGCAAACGAAAAACCAGGGTCCTGCCGCCGCGCGCAACGCCGCGCTTGGCTTGGCTGACTGTGACTGGATCGGAATTCTCGATTCCGATGACTTCATGCTGCCCGGCCGCGTCGGCCACATGCTGGTGTCGTCCGCTGACGTCGACTTCATCGCCGACGACCTGATGATCGTTCCGGAAGGAAGTGAGAACGAATCCCAGGCAATGTTCGACGCCGCCTCTGCTGCCTCCGCCGCTTCGAACGAATTCTCGCTCGATCTCACCACCTTTGTATGCCGAAATATTTCGCGACCCGGCCAGAAGCGCGGCGAACTCGGCTTCTTGAAGCCTCTGATGCGCCGGTCGTTCCTCGCAACCAATGCGCTGCGCTATGATCCGGCGCTGCGTCTCGGCGAGGACTATGCGTTCTATGTGAACGCGCTGCTCGCCGGCGCACGTTTTCGCATCGTTGGGCCGGCCGGCTACGTGGCGGTTGAAAGACCGACGTCAATCAGTGCCCGTCACAGCGCGGAAGATCTGGACGCCCTCGTCGCGTTCGACACCCATTGCCTGCGAAATCCGCGCCTGACGGCAGCGGAGCGTGACGTCCTGCGCGAGCACCGCGCCGCCGTGCGCCAGAATGCGGAATTCCGCCATGCTCTACAGGTGCGGGCCGAGCGGGGCTTGATCGCGGGCCTGGCATACGCGGCTCGTCATCCGCACTCTCTGCCGCACATGGTTGAGGAGACGCTGCGGGCGCGGGCCCGCTCGCGTCAACAGAATACGTCCTCGCGCGCCAGATTCCTGATCGGCGGCTATGTCGAAAAAGGTCTTTCGACCGCATCTTCGAATGGGCGGGCTGGGACTTGAGCAATCGCACACAAGAACCGGTTACTGCGGAACATGCCCGCATCGATGTGTCGTTCGTCGTCGCAGCTTACAACGTCGCGCCTTTTATCGAAGAGGCTGTTCGATCGGCGCTGCTGCAGCACGACGTGCGCGTTGAAGTGATTGTCGTTGACGACGCTTCGAGCGACGGGACCGCCACGGCCGTCGAACGATTGCATCGGACCGATCCGCGTGTCGTCCTGCTCCGTCAGCCCTATCGCAAGGGACCGGGCGCGGCCCGCAACGCGGCCTTCGAAATCGCGCGCGGTGACTGGATCGCCATCCTAGACGGCGACGATCTCATGGCGCCGAACCGCACGCGTCAACTGCTCGACTGCGCCATTGCGACATCGGTCGAAATGATCGGCGACAATTTCGAGCGCGTGACCGAGGACGGCGCACCCACCGGCCAGAAGATGTTCGAGGCCGGTGAAGAGCGCTTTGTCTATTGGGTCGACCCGGCCGCCTTCATCGAGGGCAACGAGATGCTTGGGCGCAACAAGCGCTCTCTCGGCGCGGTGAAGATCATGGCAAAGCGCGCATTTCTCGCCGATCACGCGGTCACGCACATGGAGCAGGTCCCTGTTGGCGAAGACTACCACTTCATACTGTCGGCTCTGCTTGCGGGTGCGCGCTTTTGCGTGAGTTCCACCGACGGCTACAAATACCGAATGCGCCGCGGTTCGCAGTCGTGGCGACTGAGCGAACAGAACGTCAACCATCTTCTCGACGCCCACGTTGCGACGGTCGCGGCAGCCGAGCGCAGCGGTAATGCGCGCTTCAAGGCTGCTGCGGCGTCCTACGGCCGCGCGCTGACAAGGTCGCGCGATTTCGTCCGCACGGTCGCGAAGCTTCAGAACGGCGATTGGGCCGGGGGGCTTTCCCTCGCGGTCACGCATCCACGAACCTGGCCGCTGGTGTTGCGCTTTGGCTCGCAGGCGCTCCGCAACCGTCTCAGACGCCGGTCGCTACGCCCGTCACAGGTCTAGGTGCGTCATGGAACGAACCGCAATCGCCGTCTGCACCTATTTGAGGAATGACGGGCTCCGCCGCCTGCTGGCCGCGGTCGATCACTTACGCATCCCTGAGAGCGAGGAACGGCAAGTTGCCGTCATCGTCGTCGACAACAGCCCCGACGGCGGCGCGCGCGATTGCGTCTATGAGAATGCGGCGAACGCCCGGTTCGAGATCATTTATCTGAGCGAGACAGATAAGGGCCTTTCCAACGCCCGCAACGCCGCGCTTGCGACCGCGCGCGCGAGCGGCGCCAAATACCTTGCTTTCATCGACGACGACGAGGTTCCCGAGCCCGGTTGGCTCCACGCCTTGCGCGCAGCGATGGAACGGGATGGCGCGGCCGCCGCGGCTGGCCCGACCTATCCGGTCTTTGCTCGGCCGCCAGGTTCCTGGCTCCCGGTTGCGCGCTACGATTACGTCCCTGCTGTCAAGAACGGCTACGCGCTCGACGGCTCCTCTGCCAACCTGATGCTCGATCTGGAAAAGCTTGCAGACAGCGGAATTGAATTCGACGCCCGCTTTAATGAAACAGGCGGCGAGGACACGTGCCTCGTCAAGGAGCTGATGCGGCGTGGCCATAAGATTGCCTGGGCCGACGATGCCATCGTCTGGGACGACATTCCGGCCAACCGCATGACGGTGCGCTGGCTCATGCGACGCTGGTACCGGACCGGGCAGACTGAAGCGCGCCTGAGCGCGTCGAACCCCTATTCGCCGTCTGCGCGGGCGGTGAACGTTGCCAAAGGTTTTGTTCGCTTGGCCGGCGGCACAGCCAAAGCTGTCGTGCGGCTACCGCAGATCGCTCGCGGCAAACCCTATCGGTTTGTCGACAGTTTCTTCACGATCTGCCGGGGCGGCGGATATCTCGCGGGCGCCTTCGGCCGCGTCTACCGTGAATATTCGGCGAACGGCTACCGGCAGCGCTAAGCGACAGATTCCGCTAGTCGCCGATTGTGCAGACGATCGACTGAGGAAACTGGCAAGGGTCGCCCAGCTTCGTGTAGGCGATCCAGTCGATCTCAGTCGAAAGCGGGAACATCGGGTCTGAAAACGGGCCGAGCCAGTCGATCATCGTCCGGCTGCTCCACAACATCACGATGATCTTGCTTGGGTGCGTCGGATGCTCTCCGGCTTTGGCCTTGACTTCGCGAATGAGCCGGCCGTTCGAAAACCACTTCAGGGTTTCAGGCGTCCACTGGAAAGCGTAGTCGTTCAAGCCGGTCGAGGCATCGACACCGAGGTCGGCGAGTTCGTGCGAGGGGCTTTTGCCGTTGGCGAATTGGTTGAGCTGCGCTTTGTCCGGGTAACGGCCGAGAAACTCGAAATCCACCTCGTCATGCGGTTGTTGAAAGGCCGGTGGGCCCGAATAAGTAAAGAACGTTGATACGATGCCAGACCCTTTTGCCGGGCGCGCTCGGATCTCGTAGGTGCCGTAGCCGTAAGCGCCGATCGACTGCACCTCGGCGCAGGAATAGGATTTGTCCTTTACCGGTACGCGCGTGAGCTTGAGCTGCAACACGCCAGCCTCGAGGCGAACGTTGTCCTTGCTCCACATGCAATCCTGAAATTGACCGTTCGACCAGCCATGAGAAATCATCCAGCGGCTTTTGTCGAAGCTGTCGAACTGATCGAAAAACGATGGTCTGGTATCGGCAGTTGCGTTTGCCGTCGTCAGGCAGAAGCACAGCATAGCGAACGACAGGCGCTTCATGGTTACTAACTCCAAAGAAAATCCCTATGTACCCGGAACGATCGGCGCATTGTTAGATCAAGTGTCCGTCAGCCGCGCAAGCGTCAGCCGCGCACTTGGTTTCAAAGCATGCCGGCGGGAACATCATGCCGCTTTCGCCCCGACCATCACGCCTTGATAGAGGCCATCCCAGTAGAGTGACGCGGGGTGCGAGTCGAATTTTTCGCGTGCCGATCTGAGCGCGGATGCTTTCATGGCGGCAAGCGCGGATCGATCGCCGAAAAGCTTTGAAACAAGGGTAAACGTCTCGGCCGCCAATCGCTCGACTTCGTCTTTGTAGATCGTCTCGAAATCGGCGGTGTCACGGTGCGGATAGGCTGAATATTTCCAGTCGCCCAGTCCGTTCAGCTCGATATCCATAAGCAAGGCATTGTCGCCGTGAACCAGAAATTCCGGTAGCGCTCCCTGCCTAGTCGCTATGACCGGAACGCCGTTGGCAAGCGATTCAATCGCACTGTACCCGAACGTATCGGAAAACGTCGTCAGCACCGTAAGATCGCTCGCGCGCAACAGAGCGTTGACGGACGCATTGTCGAGTCCCCGGTGCAGCGTGACGTTCGGCTGGTCGAGCAACGCCAGGTAGGGATCGAAAAACTCTGGCCTCAACGGATCGGTCCAGGTCTTTGCTCCGGTCTCCAATGTCGAGACGACGGTGACATGAAGCGGCAGACCCTGCTTGCGCGCCATTTCGGCGACGCGTACCGCCACGCATCCGCCTTTGCGAGCGAAATGGTTGCCGACGAAGGTGAGCCTGAGTGGTGTATCGGCTGTCGCTTCCGGAACAACGCTGGTAGGTGCGTCGGGCAGCACGATGCTCGGCAAACGCACTTCGAGCTTTGCCTCCAGAGACTTGAGATTGGGGCTGTCCGCATGAGTATGCAGGAACGTGCGGCGCGCGTGCTCCGATATGGCGACGATGCGACGACACCTTGGACCTGCAAGTGTATCCGTGAGCCAGCGATAGTACGACGTGCGCTCCATGCCGTAGGCGCGCGGCAGGTGCGATTCAAATCCGACGATGAATGGGCCGGGATTGAGCGGTATGCGATTGAACGCGTGGATCAGGTCGTAAGGCGACCACGGCGGCGCCGCGAGCAGCGTGATGCCCTCGTAGTCCTTCGACAGCTTGTTGACGGCGAGGAACGGCCGCCGCTGGATCACATGACGAGAATGACGCGGACCATTGAAGGTCCACGGATAGCGCGTCGGTGCCAGAATTCGTAACGCTGACTGCACCTGAACTACCCGAGAACCTCGTTGACCGGCTTGGTCGGGAAGGCCTGGTCTTTGATGACACCGCACAGTCCCGCCAGCGTAGGAGCGATCTGGCGCAGCGGAATTTTCTGCGCGATGCGGCCGTGCTTGCGGCTCGGCAGGCGGAACCAAAGGATACCATCGGGATGGTGCATCCCGCTTTTCACGCCATCGACCGGGTAGAACAGCTCGCTGAACGCGCGCGGGGTGTTGGAAGCCGCGCTGACCAGCGCGAGATCCTTCGGCGGCTGTGAGAACACGCGACATCCGGCAAAGATGCTCGGTCCCTCAAGGCGCATATAGAGGACAGGCTGGCCGTCGGGCAGTCGCACTTGCGCCAGCTTTTTCTCGGCCGCTTCCGCCTCTGCCTCGTTGGCGAAGTGGAGGTAGAACTCCTCCGCCATTACCGGCGCGTACTCGTAAGGTATCTGCAGCCCGGCGAACGTGGCGAACGCCGCCATGTCTTGAATCTTGAAGAGCTGCTTGCCGCCCTCCTCGTCGTACTTCGTCATCGGCTGCTGGCTGAGCGCGGTCGAAAGCACAACCGTGGTGTCGGCGTCGACCATCGCCAGGCATTCCCCGATGATCCGGTCCATCTTCTGGTAGCCGAACAGGATCGCGCCGGCATATTCCGCCTGGCGCTCTACGTCGTCTTTCAGATCGAAGCTCTCAGGCTCCATGT
Organism: uncultured Hyphomicrobium sp.; assembly: GCA_902825785.1. Classification (GTDB taxonomy): domain Bacteria; phylum Pseudomonadota; class Alphaproteobacteria; order Rhizobiales; family Hyphomicrobiaceae; genus Hyphomicrobium_B. Next base: position 15,930 of record CADECN010000040.1, read on the forward strand.
TGCGCCAATAGTAATGTTGGTAATGCGCGGTGCTGTTGATGAAGAACGTCGACAGATCGGGCTTGAAGCGCTTGTAGTGGTGACGGAACACGTCCCACTGCAACCGGTCCAGGATGGCGGCGCGCTGCCAATGCACGTTCCTGAAGCGCTCCGTTGCGAGCTGTTTTGCCGTCTCGAACATCGTGCGCAGCGAAAGCCCGTTCGTCACCATGAACCGCACGAAGTTGACGTAGTCGCTGCGGCTCAGCGGTATTTTCTCGCGCGTGTATTCCTGCACATTGCGGCGGACGAATTCGAAGTACGGCCGGAATTTTTCTTCCGGGTTGGGCTTGGTATTGGTGCTCCAGGGGTCCGGCAAAAAGAGAACGTTTTCTTTGTTATTGGCGGCGACCGACGCATTCATGCTGCCGCAGATCCAGGACTTCTTTCCCTGGTCTGCGAGCACGTCCCACACACGCGGCGCATCGAGTTTGGCGGCATCGCCCAGATTGAAAATCTTGTGCTGGCTGTAACTGAGACCGGTATGCACCGTCACCCACTGGATCCAGGGCTCCAGGATAGGCGGATCTTCCTCTGCGTCCGAAATGCACACCATGCTCTCGTCCCGAAGCCGCTTGAAGTTCGGCAGATGGCCTTCGGCGATGAAGCGATCGACAAGGTGCGGGGTCAGCTCGTTGAATTCGAGAACGACTACGCGGTTCGACATTGTCACGGTTCCCACTAAGCGTAAAAATCCAATTCAAACTTTTCTTATGTTCTCATGTCGTCGCCGCCGGGCGACGAAATCTGCTGCAACCTCACGACCAGATCGCGCGTGTCGAAGATGTCGACGAAGGTCGAGCGATCGGCATCGCGCAGCCGGCGAGAGGCCTCTCCGTAGGCCTCGTCATCGAGGCGCTCGATCAGCGCGCTAAGAGATTCCTCAAGCGGCTCGTCGAGACACCAACCGCTCTGATCGCGGGTTACGATGTCGCCGGTGGCGGTGTCTTTGCGCGCAAGCGCCGGAACGCCGTACAGCCCGCCCTCGTAAAGCCGGTTGGGAATGAGCCAGTCGGAATTCGAGCCGGCGGCGCTGAAATCGACCGCCCACACCAGATCCACCGCGCCGTAGATGGACGACAGATCGCGGGGTGCGGTGTAGGGCCCGAAGTATTTGATGTTGCTGCGCCGGTTTGCTACGCGCTGCAGCCGCTCGGAAGTGATGCCGTGCGTAACCGACGGCAGTCCGCGGATA
>CADECN010000041.1 GCA_902825785.1 uncultured Hyphomicrobium sp.
CGCAATCGCGCACATCCATAAAGCGCATGTCGGCGGTTTGCGGAGCGAGGGCGGCAAGCGCCGCTCCGGCCTGTGGCCCTTGGAGTGCGAGCAACGCACGGTCCAGCCGCTCGATCTTGCAGTCGCTCGAAAGTTCGGTCCGCAGGTGCGCCTCGTCGGCGGCCTTGCAAGCTGCGTTGACGACGAGCAGCAGGTGGTCGCCACGCGACGCGATCATCAGATCATCGAGGATGCCGCCGCCGTCATTGGTGAACAAGCCGTAGCGCTGGCGACCGGGGGCGAGTGAAAGGATGTCGGCGGGAACGAGACGTTCCAAAGCGGCGGCGGCGGCGGCGAGCCGGCCGGATTTCGGCCGAATCGCGATTTGCCCCATATGGCATACGTCGAACAGACCCGTGGCCGCTCGGGTATGCAGATGCTCCTTCAGCACGCCGAGAGGATACTGAACGGGCATGTCGTAACCGGCGAACGGCACCATGCGGGCGCCTAGCTGGACATGCAGAGCGTGGAGCGGTGTTTTGTGGAGGTTCGTCGACGATCGAGTATTTTCTGCTTCAGGCATGCGAAGGCTCCCTTCGGACGCATGTGTGCGCCGTGGTGAGCCCCCTCTGTCGCGTAACCTGAAAGATTATGTGCGGTAGCGGCGCAAGCAGCCGTTACGAGCACGTTACCTCGTCGGTGGGCCAGAAAACGCGGCCGCTTTCCAGAGTGTAGTTTGTCGTGCGGTCCTTAGGGCCTGAGAGTTTCCGGGGCGGTTGCTCCTTCGGCGCCGGGCGAACCCGATCTCTTCCGCGCGACAATCGTGACGGGCGCGAAAATGGGGGGTCACGTCCCGCCGGTCAACTCTACTTAGGTGGCCGCGCGGTCAGGCCGCAGGATAGCCAGTGCGGCAGCGCCCTATTCCCGCCAGGCGTCGATCAGTTTGGACACATCCGCGAACACGAAGGGTTTGCCAAGGTGCGGTGCGTCGCCGTGGTTGGGGTCAATCGAATCCGGGCCGTGTCCGGTCGCAAAAGCGTACGGAATGCCCAAATCCTTGAGCCGGTCCGCAATGGGGTAGCTTGTGCTGCCGCCGGCCAGCGAAACGTCCAAAATTGCGGCTTGCAGGCCATCTTTGCCGAGATCGGCGATCAACGCCAACGCATCAGGGACCGTCGCGCATGGACCGGCCACCGCGCAGTTCAACTCGTCCAAATAGTCCTGTAGCATAACGGCGATTAGCGCTTCATCGTCGACGATTAGGATGCGCGGCTTCAAGTGCAAATCTGCCACGGTGGCCCTCGCCCAAGGTCAATTTTAAGTAAAGCTTTTGCAACCTAGCCGGCGTTTCGGGCAAATCAAGTAAGAACGCGGAGAGGCGGTAAAGAGCAGGTCATAGATGCCACTTCGTGCTGTTTCGCAAGATTACCGAAAACTTTTGGCAGCGGCCGCCGGTGTCGGCTTCCTGATTCTGACGGGGGTTGCCGCGATACTCATGCTGCTTACCAGTCGTAGCGCAAACGACTGGGTTGAGCACACGCAGAACGTCATCATCGAGGCGACGCGGCTGGCGAGCCGCGTCGTTGACGCTGAATCCTATCAACGAGGTTATCTGATAACGCTCGATACGAGTTACCGTGACCTCTATCTCCAATCCAGAAACGTCATCGATTCAAAGTTTGAAATCCTGAAAGAACTGACGACCGACAACGAGGAACAGGTCGCCAAGCTGCGGGAAATTCGCGAGATCCTCAATAGTCGCCTCGATTCTCTCGCCCGAGGGGTTACCTTGGCCGAAGAGGGACAGCGCAATGAGGCGTTCAAAATCGTCAAGGTCGGGGCAGGTAAAAAGCTCATGACCGATCTGCGCGACCGATCCGAAGAGTTTATTTCCATAGAAAGGTCGCTCTTGAAGCAGCGGCAGGACTATGCGGATGGGCTTGGCCGATGGCTGTTGGTGCTTATTGGCACAAGCCTGCTTACGGCGGCGCTGACGTCGCTCTATTTGCTCGGTTCGATGCGCGCGTCACTGGACGCTCTATCTCTGCAGAAGCAGAATCTTGAAGACGAAATTGCGCTGCGGCAGCGAACCGAGGCAACGCTTCGGCAATCGCAGAAGATGGAAGCCGTTGGACAATTGACCGGAGGGATCGCTCACGACTTCAACAATCTGCTGACGATCATCCTGGGAAATCTCGACACGGCCAGGCGGCGGCTCACCAATTTGAATTTGGCCGACAGCGACAAACTGGTCCGACCGTTGGAGGCGGCTCAGCAGGCGGGCGGAAGCGCAGCGAAGCTGACACACCGACTGCTTGCGTTTTCACGTCAGCAGGCGCTTGAGCCGGTCGCAACGAATGTCAACTCGCTTGTGGGGGGCATGTCTGACCTGTTGCGCAGGTCGGTCGGTGAAGAACACAAGGTTGAGGTTGTGCTATCGGCTGGGCTTTGGACTGTGCGTGCTGATCGCAACCAACTCGAAAATGTCCTGCTCAATTTGGTCGTCAACTCTCGTGACGCTATGCCGAACGGCGGCAATATCACCGTCGAGACGGCAAACGCCTACCTCGACGAGGACTACGTTTCGAGGTTTGGCGACGTCGATGCCGGGCAATACGTGCTGTTGAGTGTAACGGATACCGGCACGGGTATTGCGCCGGAGATCCTGGATCGGATCTTCGAGCCGTTCTTTACGACGAAAGGTGAGGGGCGCGGTACCGGTCTAGGGCTTGCGATGGTTCACGGCTTCGTAAAGCAGTCGGGCGGTCACATTCGCGTCTATAGCGAGAGCAATATCGGTGCGACGGTCAAGATTTACCTGCCGCGCGTGCAGGAAGAGGTCGTCGAGACAAGCGGGCGGTCGGCGCGTTCGCACGAAAAGTCAATGCCGCGCGCAGTCGAGGGCGAGACGATTCTCGTGGTGGAGGACAACGAAAGTGTTCGCCGGTTTGTGACGGAAGCGCTGGCGGCGCTTGGATATTCCGTCCTTGAAGCTGAAAGCGGTGATCAGGCGCTTAAGGTTATGGCGTCGCGGCCGAAGGTCGATCTTGTCTTTACGGACGTGGTGATGCCGGGAGCGGTGAACGGCAGAAAACTTGCCGATATGTTGAAGGTGGACTTTCCGAAGCTGCCAGTACTTTTCACAACGGGCTTCACGCGCAACGCGATCGTACACAACGGGCAACTCGACCACGACGTGCAGCTACTCCACAAGCCCTACGCACAGCATCAGCTCGCTTCGAAAATTCGTTCCATACTCGATCGGGCGAAGGGCAAATAAATCGCCAAGTGAAGTGCGGTGTACTGCTTGGATTAGAGAACGCGCTCTTTCAGAAACAGGTAGGCGATTGCCGCAAGCGGCAGAAGGTTCGTTGCCACTATGAAGGCCGTACCTACCATTTCCATGCGTTTTTTCCTCGTGAAGATTCTGAGCAGTAACGCGATCGCATCGCAGCAGTTCCAGATAGCTTGCTCGGCAAGCGCGCGTCGCTGGGTTCTAAAGTAACAGCTCCGGCAATGCCCTGCCGGAGCTGCTTTCAGAACCGACTGCATAAGAGCGGTTCACTTGCTCTGGTCGGGATGAGAAACGTCACTCGCACCGAGCTTCATGGGATAGTCGTTGTAAGCGGGCGTTTCGCGGCGGCAGCCCGAAACGCATATTGCCACGGCGATAATTGCGAACGGAAGCAACTTCATAACCAACTCCTTTTGTGCCCAAAAAATCAGTGATGTGACGCGCTATGGCGTGGCTGAGGGTTCGGTTCGGGATGATGTGCGCGTGTTCGACGGGTAGATATTTTCGAGCGTGCTGGCATGACGCGCTCTGCGGTGCCTACGAAATGAAAATCGCGGCGCCATGCAACGTCGCGCCACTTGCTTATGCGAAGATCTGAAGCGGACGTACGATAGTCACTCAAACGCCGCCGCTCGTTTGGCCGGTTCATCTGCATGAGGGCTTACCTCCATATCAACCGAGACTTAAACGCTGCCGCGTGTTTCGCGTTCCGGTGCGCGAGGCACGAGTTCCTGTTTGTTGGAGGTTTGAACTGGAATCGCCGTCCGGAGCCGTCGGTATTTTTGTTTTGCTCGCGACGGAACCAGGCCTGCGTGCGCGAGTTTGGTTGGAACAGCACATGCACGGCTTGCGTGTGCAAAGTCGAGAAAGGGCGGTTCCTTCCCCTGAGGCCCAGCCCTATCTCGGAAAAAACTGCCCGGACAACGCTCCCCTCCCCCCCTCCCGCACTGTTGTCCGGGCAGTACATTTGAGAATCCGGGACGTGGTTGTTCTGCGGTCAGGCTATGCGCGATTTGTCGATCAGGATCGAAGCTTTCAATCCGTCCAGCGCCCAGTCGTATTGCACGCTTGAGCCAAGCTGAGCCGCACATAGAGAGCCGATCAGTTTCGATCCAAAGCCCAGCGATTCAGGTGCTGCGTTTACGGCAGGACCGTTTCGCTCGTTCCATTGGAACAGTACGTTATCATCGTTCACCGTCAGGCGCATCTCCACAGAGCCGGATGGCGTGGAAAGCGCTCCGTACTTGACCGCGTTGGTGGCAAGTTCGTGAACAGTCAGCGCAAGTGCCGTTCCGGCGAGTGAGCGGATCGTCAACTCGTCTCCGCATACCGCAATTCTATCGTCGCCGGTGAGGGACTTGTAGGGCTCGACGAGAACACGCAGCAGCTCAAGCATCGAGATGCGATCGCCATCCTGATGCTTCAAATCGAACTGCCGCGCATCGACAAAGTCATAGACTCGAGATAGCGCGGTAAAGCGGCTGCGCAGCTCCTCCGCATAGGTTTTGATCTCGGCGGGCCGGCTGCGCGAGCTCAAGGATATGAGGCTGGCGACAACTGCAAAAATATTCTTGATACGGTGCTTGAGTTCCTTCGCGATCACGTCGCGCTGTTCTTCGGAGACCTTGAGGGTATGAATGTCGGTAGAGGTGCCAAACCAACGCTCGATCTCGCCATTCGCGCCGCGCAGCGGCATTCCGCGCGCAAGCATCCACCTGAACGATCCGGTTCGATCCCTAAGCCGATACTCGGTTTCGTACCGCTCTCCGGTTTTTAAAGCTTTGGACCACGCTGCGGCGGTATGAGCGACATCGTTGGGATGGATCAGCCCAAGCCACTTGTCGTCCTTGCTGGATGACCATGTGGCGCCGGTGAACTCATACCAGCGGTAGTTGAAGAAGTCGGCCTCGCCGTCGGGGCGCGTCGACCATACCTTTTGAGGAATGACATTCAGTACGTCGCGCCAGCGCTTTTCCTTCCGCCTCGACTCGATCATGAAATTCACAACGCCGGCGAAATCCGAAAGCGCACCGACGTTAGCCTCAGTCCATTGACGCGGAACCCTATCGATCACGCACAGAGCGCCGAGCACCTTGCCATCAGCCGTGGCTATTGGAACTCCCAAATACGCGCGGACCGACAATTCAGTTATGGCGAGGTTGTTCGCGAGAAATTCTAGTTTTGTCGAGTCGTTGACAATGAACGGTTCATTGGAGCCCACGACGTACTGGCAAAATGAATGCGATAGCGGCGTCTCTCGGCGGGATGCCCAAGGTTCGTCGAGGCCGCAGGCACTTTTGAAAAATTGCCTGTCTTCGCCCACGAGCGATATCAGCGCCACCGGAGCATTGAACATCCCGCAAATGAGGCGGGTAATACTATCGAACGCCGGTTCGGGCGGGGTATCGAATAGTTCGATCGATTCAAGCGCCGCAAGACGTTGCAAATCCTGCAACTCACGCTGAGGGTCCTGGTCGCTCGTGTTTTCTGGTTTGGTCAGTTCAGGCCTCACCTGGAAAGGTCCATCGCTCGTCGGCTCTTGCCCGGTAAGGCCATCGTTACCTGAGCTCTCCAGCGCCTCCAAGCAACCGGAAGCACTGGCAAGTGCCATCTAGGAGTTGTCCCGTGTTCGTGCAACCCAATTATTCTCACCATTTGCGATTAAGAATTGAATGAAGTGGGCGGCAGGTTATGTCAAAGTTGATAGACCAACGGAAATTGCTCCGCTTCCACGATTGTCCGATTTTCCGTCAATCTTAGCGCGGAGATTTATGCTGCAGCCACGTCGTTTCGCGGTTTGGGCGCGTTTCCTTGCGCGATGCGCGAGGCGACAAGAGCGGCATGGGCCTGAATGTCGTCGAAGCGCGATGCGGTTGCAATATCGCTGTGATCATCGTCGCCGCTCTGTGAAATTGGACGTTCTCCGAACGTGCGCGTCATGATGGTTGCTGCAGGAAAGAGTGCCCGAGCTTTGCGGCCGAGCAGTGAGGCCTGTTTCGCATCGAGAAGCCCGGCATTGACGATGATAACCGTATCCGGCTCGGTGTTTCGCTGATCGGACTTGAAGGTGGACAGCGCAGTTATGCCGCTCGTCGTTCCGGGGGCGACCGCCAGGCCCGAGTTTTCGCGGTTGATGCACATAGCAATGGCCTTGGCCGCAACAATGTCAATTGGGCCACGAGCAGGAACGACAAGAATCGGAGCTTCGTCGTCGACCTCCGCGGTGTGTACTTCTTCCACCCTACCATCGAGCAGCTCGAGCACCTCGACGACTGTGTCGTCCAACGCTTCAAGAGCTCCAGCATCGAGCCGACCAAGTTTGTAGTCCACGGCCGCCATCTGCAGCGCCGGCAGAACAATATTGTCGATCGCCGCGCCAGTCGATTTTTCGGCTTCCATCGCCTCTAACTGGTTCAGAGCGGAGATCACGTCTTTGGACAGAAGGCGATGGTAGAATTCCTGCGGCGGGGTTAACGCCTGTTCGTCGCTGAGAAGTACGGTCAGGAAGTTCAGGCTTGGCACATAGCGACCGGCGACGGCGCAAATCATTGTAATCGGAGCAGACAGCAGAAGACCGAGTGGTCCCCATACGAGGGTCCAGAAGCTTGCCGACAGGATCATTGCAAATGGTGAGAGGCCCGCGCGCTTACCAAGAAGAAGCGGTTCGAGTACGTGGCCCATCACCGGCTCGCCCAGCACGAACAGGGCGACCGTCGCAATGGTCATGGTCCATCCAGGGTCGACTGCGAGTGATAGGAGAACGGGCGGAATTGCAGCAAGAAACGACCCGATAAACGGAATAAAGCGCATGAGGAACGCGAACGCGCCCCAGAGCGCGGGATTGGGAATACCAATCACCCAAAGTGCAATCGCGACGAATGTGCCGAAACCAGCGTTGAGCAGCACGAGCGCTGTAAACAGGTTGGAGAGCCGGCTGCCGGCATCGGACATGGCAGACGTAGAAGCACTGATATTGTCCGTTCCTGCAACTCGAACGATCCGGTCGCGGATGTCGCGATACTGGAACAGCAGGAACAACGTAAAGAGAAACGTGAGGCCGACCTGCGCGAATGACTCGATCGCGTGTTCGAAGATCGTGAAGGGTGACGTGCTGTTGCCGCTTGAGACGATAATTTTTTCTCCGGCCTTCTCCTCGACTCCATTCACCGCTTGCGTGCCGCTTGGGGTCGAGCGGTCGCTTTTTAGTTCTTGCTCCAGTAGCCTCTGATAGCCGTCAATGGCGTCGATGGCGCGTTGAAGCGCGCCGCCAGATGCGACCTGGCTCGAGACGTCCTTAAGCTTGGCGGCGACGTTCGACTGGTATTGCGGTAGGCTTGCGGTGAGGTTGAGCAGTTGTGCGCTCATGGCGTAGGAAGCGAGACCGATAACACCGGTAGTCGCCCCCAGAACGAGCAATACCGCAACCGTTTGGGGAACCCGGCGCCGCATTATAGCGTCTACCGCGGGTGACAGAACGAAACACAAAATAGCGGCAAGCGTCAGTGGGATGAGAATGTCTTGTCCCAGCACGAGCGCCGCCACCACGATCGCCGCGGTTATTAGCGAAGACGTCAAACCGCCAAGCGAAGCCGCAAACAGAGGCATGCCGTATTCTCCTTCCCACACTTCAGCGAGAGGACAAACGACTATGGATGGGATTTCGTTCCTCGAACCCGAGCGGCGAGCGGAACGAATGTCTAGGTCGGCGCGTTGAGCTAAGCTTGTGAAGTGTTTGGGCGGTTTCGGAGATCGACGAAGCATTCGATTGAATGAAAAAGAGCAAAAACGAGAGAAACAATCGGAAGAAGCGCATTTCTACTCGGCAGGGCCTTGCCGGCCTTTCTGACACGCGCAACGAACTCAAAAAGCTCAAGTCCGAGGTACGTCGCAATGTGCGGACGAGTACGGCGCGTGGCAAAGCTGCGCTCGAACACTCAATCGAGGCGCGTGAGATACAATTGAAGATCGCCCAACTGGAGGTAAAGCTGGGCCAGGTCGAAAGGTTGGAAACGGGAGCCAAGAAAGACAATCGCAGGCGAAAACTTCGTCACGAAGTTGCGGTTGCGCGACGTTCCATCGATGTCAGTTGAGCACCGATCTGGCAATCTTAGATAAGCGGTCGGAGGATCGGCCCGGCGCCTTCGTAACCTGAAATCTGCGCCAGTTTGGGCTCGTCCAGAATTTCAAGCGTTGAGCTTTTCCACCTCACGACGCGCTGCGCCATGAGCTTGTTGAGCGTCTTGTTTGTGTGCACCAGCGATAGACCGAGGGCGTCTGCCAAGTGTTGCTGGGTGATAGGAAGTTTGAGTTTTGAACCGGTCGCAAGCCCGGCGTGGCGGGCTCTAATAAAGATGTCGAGCAGCACGCAACCCATCTTCTCAATTGCGGTGCGACGCCCGATCGTCAGGAGCTGTTCGTCGAGCAATCGTTCGCTTCGTGATGCCAGGCACGTCAGATCATAGGCGAGTGCGGGATGTTTTGAGTACAGGTCCCACAGCTTGTCACGAGGGAAGACGCAAAGGACCATTTGCGAGAGGGCTTCCACCGAGTGCTGCATCTCGTTGAACGTGGAATTCTGAAGGCCAAGAAAATCGCCAGGAAATACGAAGTTCAAGATTTGCCGGCGGCCGTCCTCCAGCGTCTTGTAGCGGAACGCCCAGCCCGACAAAACCGTGTAGAGGTGCGGGTTTGAGGTTCCCTCCATAAGGATCGTGGCGCCCGGGTCGGTTACAAACTCACCCGACTTGAACTCCTCAATGAAGTTCAATTCGGTGGGTGAGACGGCGCGGAAGATCTCAAGCGTCTTGAGTGGACATTTGCGGCAAGGCGTTTGGCGCGGAACGGCGGCGGACATGTTTATCCTTCGGACACGTTGGCATCTAATTCGCCGCGCTGAAAATAGTTCAACCGCGAGGCGTGTGAGCGACGGCGGAAAGTGGCATTCTTGGAACCATATTCGGTGAAAGGTGTTGTGTTGGCTACAGAGGCCGCACAGCTATTCGGAGATCGAAATGGGCAATCTGCTTCACTATGCGATCGTTTTTCTGGTTGTCGCGCTCGTTGCTGCGTTTCTAGGTTTTGGCGGTGTGGCGGGTACGGCGATGGAAGGCGCGAGAATTTTGTTTTGGGTCGCGATCGTTCTTTTCATTGTTTCGCTCATAGCCGGACTGTTTCGAAGAGCCTAGGCTTTCACGGGTAGCGGAACGCGAATGCGTTCCAGTCGATCGGCCGGCGCCCCGTGCACCGGCCGATCTGCCGTTGGGGGCGTCGTTCCGCGGTGAGAGGAGTTGAGCTGATGAAGAGGCCAACGCGGGCGCGATCGGCGGCCAGTCTGCTCATGATCCTCGCGGCGCTTCTGGTGCCGACGCTGTCGCTGTTGCCGCTCGGAGGGCTATATCTCTACGAGAAAGGCTACCTTCTGATTTGGGCCGGCATGGCCCTTGCGATCATCGCCGTCGTGTATGCCTTTGAGCGGTGGGTCTTCGGATCGACCGTAGTTACGCCGGAGGTCGAGCCGGATGCGGGCACGGCGCAGTCTCGCAACTACACTTCGTTGGAGGAAAAAGCGTGGTCGGACGTCCGAGCGCTGGCGCGATCGACCGACATCGAAAAGCTGACCGACATGCAGTCCGTTCTCGACCTTGGGCAGAAAACGGTCGAGCTTGTCGCAAAACGGCTTCATCCGGGCTACTCGGATGCGGTTTGGCGTTTTACATTGCCGGAAGCGCTCACGATCACGTCGCGGGTCAGCGCGGAGCTTTCGGAATTCGTCAATCAGAACTTGCCGTTTGGCGACCGGCTGACAGTCTCGCAATTTCTGCAGGTTTATAGGTGGCGCTACCTGGCCGACGTGGCTGAGCGCGCCTACGATATCTGGCGCGTCCTTCGACTGGTCAACCCAGCTACGGCGGTGACAAACGAGGCGCGTGAGCGTCTATCCCGCGCGTTGCTATCGTGGAGCCGGGAAAAGATCACCCGTCGACTCGTCGAGGAATATGTCGAGCGTGTCGGCGCTGCGGCGATCGATTTGTATGGCGGACGGCTGCGAATTCCCGACCAGATTTCCACGTCAGATCCGACGACGATTGGCGGCGACCGATATGCTCCGAGTTACAGCCTGCGGGCATTGATTGTGGGGCGCGAGGAACGCCTGCGTTCATCGGTTCGCGCACTTCTTAGGTTGGGTCTTGCCAAAACAACCGAGGGCGGAGGCAATTATGTCTTCGAGCTCGATGAAAGCGGGACATTGGCATCGGTCGCGGTCAGGGACTATGACATGATTGTTTTCCTGGCGCCGGCGGATACTCACGCGGAGGGCGAGGTGACGCTTGGCGATGACGTCCTCAAGCTCTTGGAAGTGGATGACGGAGGCACATTGCCGCCGGTTGCCATTGTCGCCGTCTACGCCGCGCCTGGCGTCTTGCGCCACATCGTGAGCGCAGGACAGGACGCAAGCTTTGCCAGTGTTCCGGCGTCAGTCGTCGATCTGTCTTTGGGTTCGGAGCCAGATATGGCGGGGGTCATCCCGCTTCTCGCTCGTATGCGCCAGCTGGCACCGAACGCGGCGCGTGTTCACGCGGTTCGGGACAGGGGTGCGAGCCGAGATCGGCCATGGACTCGCTCAATCGTTCAAGCCGGGCGAGCCGCCGGCTCGCTCATAGGCAAGGTCGGACGCAGCATCATCACTCGATAGACCAGCGACGGCTGGCTCGTGCGCGCCGATCGCTAGCGGCGGAACAAACATCTGCGCTCTGGCGTTTCAGCGCACAGAAAGCCCGCCTTTGTGAGGAGAACAGGCAATGAATCGTTCCGCTTCGTATCAAAAGGACGTTGAAACGAAGATCGTCAGGGGTGCAGAAGAAGCGCTCAGCACAGCCGGGCTGTACGCGGAAAAGGCGATGGATGCAGCTCAAAGCACGGTCAGATCGGTCGCAGACCAAGGGCGCGATGCCGGCGAGCGTGTCAATGAGGTGGCCGGAAACTTCAAGTCGGCGCTCGACAAGTCGGTTAGGACGCAGCCGATAACGACGCTTGTTGCGGCAGCGGCGGTAGGGTTCGTCTTGGGCGCACTCTGGAAATCCTAACCCTAATTTGCGCGTCGGCATGCACATGGAGGGATGGCGATGTTTTTGGGCGCACTCGTAAGGCGCGCGCAGCACTCGATCGACAGTGCAATAGGCAATGCGGTCACTCGCGCGCTCGTCGCCATACCCTTTCTTGTCGCGGTCGGCTTTCTGACCGTTGCGGCAAGCATTCGCTTGAGCGACATGTATGGCGCCGAAATCGCTTACATCATTCTCGCTGGAGCATATGCGTTCATCGGTCTCATCGGTTTAGCGATAACCAATGCTCGGTCTGCGGAGGTGAGTGAGCAGCCCGCGGCGGTAGACGCGGTGGAATCCGAACCGATCGCGGATGCGAGCAGTGACAATCCACAAGACGCATTCTCGGGCGCCGATCGAGAACTTCTAGTGGCGGCATTAACCTCGGCGGCGCCGGTTGCCCTGCCCTCTGTTGTGCGTCTTCTCTATCGTAACCTACCTGTCGTGCTGGCATTGCTGGCCGCCGTGCTCGTTTTTCTTAGTAGCGACAGCTCTGAGGGGAGTAGCGAAAGCGCGCAGGCGCCTGCGGAATAGGGACAAAACGATAGCCCCTATGGCACGTTGGACAGGGGCTGTTTTCGAGCCTAGGTTGCGGGGAATTTGCAGCCGAGGGGAGTTCGACGGATGGCTGACAAGGAAGCTAAGAAGCTAAACATGACAGATACCACCTCATTTATCGCGGAGGACCAGATCAGTCTTCCCGACGAAGTTCAGTCCCGGCTCGGCAAGGAATTGCGTGACGTCTACGGCAAACTTCTCGCAGAGCCCCTCCCGGATCGCTTCTCCGAGCTTCTTAAGAAGCTTGCGACCGACGAAAGCAAGTAATGGACGATCAGACCAGTCAGCAATTCCAGAAAGATCTGGCGTCGCTCGTGCCGAATTTGCGCGCGTTCGGTCGGTCACTTTGCGGTAACGCCGACCATGCCGACGATCTTGTCCAGGAAACTCTGGTCAAGGCATGGAAGAACCGCGACAGCTTTGCGCCGGGTTCGAACCTCAAGGCGTGGCTGTTCACGATCCTTAGAAATTCGTTTCTCTCCGAGCGCCGGAAGTTGAAAAACGAAGTGCGCGACCTCGATGGAGAATATGCGGCACGCGCTGCGGTCAGTCCCGCTCAATCGGGACATATGGATCTCATCGATTTCGAGAATGCACTTTCCGAGCTTCCTTCGGACCAAAAAGAGGCGCTCCTGCTGGTGGGGGCGGAAGGCTTTTCCTACGAGGACGCAGCTCTCATGTGCGGCTGCGCCGTTGGGACGATCAAAAGCCGGGTCAATCGGGCACGCAGCAAGCTCGCTGAGCGCCTTGGAATTGAAGGCGCAAGCGATTACGGGAACGACGCGCAGGCCCATTGGGCGCGTACCGGCACAAAGTAAGATACTGTTATTTCTAAAGAATTTTTTCTCGAGGTCTGGGAACAGACGACCGGGCATTCGCGTTTGTCAAAGGTTACGCATGACCACGGACAGGGGATTTCGCATGTCGCTCGCTGATTTGATCGGTCCAGAATTGCCGTTCCTGCGTCGCTTCTCTCGAGCTTTGGGCGGTTCGCAGGAACGCGGCGATGCCTATGTCGTTGCCACCCTTGAAACGCTTGTTGCCGACCCACGAAGCTTCCGCAGTGACCTGAAGCCGCGCGTTGCGTTGTACAATTGCTTCCTTCGTATCTGGAACGCCATGCCCATTAACGCCGAGGTCGAGGCGGTAGGTTCCGATATTATATCGGCGGCAGATCGACGTATCGAATCGATTACGCCGCTACCGCGCCAAGCATTCCTGTTAGCGGCGGTGGAAGAGTTCTCACCCTCGGATATCGCGGTGCTTCTGGATTGCAGCGAAGACGAAGTGGCCGCCCTCATCGATGAGGCTGCGGCCGAGATCGCCGAGCAGATTTCGGCACGCGTGCTGATCATCGAGGACGAGCCCCTCATTGCGCTCGATATCGAAAATATCGTTCGTGAAATTGGTCACGACGTCGTTGCCATTGCCGCGACCCACAAGGAGGCGACGGCCGAGGCGACGCGAACCAAGCCCGACATCGTGCTTGCCGATATTCAGCTGGCCGACGGCAGTTCGGGCATCGATGCGGTTAACGAAATTCTTCTCGATTTGAATGTGCCGGTTGTTTTCATCACGGCCTATCCGGAACGCCTGCTCACCGGCGAGAGACCGGAACCGGCGTTTCTTATGACCAAACCGTTCCGAGCCGAGATGGTGAAGGCCGTTGTTAGCCAAGCGTTATTTTTCGACGTGAAAGCGGGGCCGGCTCGAACGGGAGCCGCGGCGTGAGCGTTTTCGGTTTTGCAGACGCCTGCCGGAAAAGCGAAACATGACGACGTGTCAGACGAATTAGCATTGTCGAGAACAGGCCCATGAGAGGCGTTAGCCCGTTTCTCGATACCCCAGACGGAATGCTTTCGCGGATTGCAGGCCAGCTGCTGACGGTCAGCGGGGACTGCGTCAAAGTCATTTCGTCTGACGGCCGGGTACTTCACATCAACGAAGCCGGGCTCCTGCTTCTGGAGTTCACTGACGTCGGGAGCATCGTAGGGCGGGATTGGCTCAGCACTTGGCCCGAGAACGCCCGACCGGAGGTGACAAGAGCTCTCCAAGCCGCGTTCGATGGCTCGGTCCATCGCTTTTCCGCGGCATGTCCTACGGCCACGGGAACGCTCAAGTACTGGGACGTTGTGGCAAGCCCGTTGAGGTTACCGGACGGCAGCATAGACGGGGCACTTATCGTGTCCCGCGACAACACCGCGTCAATCCTGCTCCAGAAGGTTCTGCTCGAAAGCGAGCAGCGTTTCCGCGCGCTTGCGGACAATATGGCTCAGCTCGCTTGGATCACCGACGGCGAAGGCTGGGTCTACTGGTACAACGAGCGCTGGTACAATTTTACAGGCACGACGCTCGATGAGATGAAGGGATGGGGCTGGCAGAAAGTCGTCCATCCCGATTCCGTCGAACGCGTTTCCGCCAAAATCAAATCTTGCTTTGAGACCGGGGAGCCTTGGGACGATACTTTTCCGCTGCGTGCGAAGGACGGGACATATCGCTGGTTCCTATCACGAGCAAACCCCGTGCGGGATGGTGCGGGCAAGATCGTTCTTTGGTGCGGCACCAACACCGACATTTCCGAGCAACGGGAACTGAGCCTCCGCTTGCGGCAGCTGGCGCGCCTTGTGGAGCTTTCGCACGAAGCCATCATGGTTTCTGACACGAGCGGCGAAGTCATTCTGTGGAACAAAGGTTGCGAGGACGTCTATGGGTTCACGCGCACCGAGGCCATTGGTAAGCGTCCCGACGAGCTGTTGCACACGCGTTATCCGGTCGACCGGGAGCGGTTCCTAAAAGAAATTCTCGAGCGTCGTAGCTGGCGTGGCGAAATCGAGCAAGTCTCGAAGTCCGGCAAAGTGCTGTGGATCGAGACGCGCCTTGAGGTGCTCGAGTTCGACGGTGCGACGTTCGTTTTAGAGACGAACAGAGACGCAACAGAGCGCAAGGCTGCCGAGAGATCACAGTCGATCTTGATTGGTGAGCTGAACCACCGCGTCAAAAACACGTTGGCGATCGTTCAATCGATTGTCACGCTGATGGCGAAGCGGCCAACAGACGTTGTCCGGTTTGTATCGGACTTCAAACGGCGATTGCAGTCTCTCGCTTTTGCGCACGACCTTCTGACTGAAGCGCAGTGGAAAGGTGCTGAACTATCTGAACTGATCAAATTCGAAGCCGAGGCGAGGATTCTGGATGCGGCACGTTTCTGCGTTAGCGGGGATCCGGTGTTCCTGCCGCCGCAGCTGGCTATTCACTTTGCGCTCATCGTTCATGAGTTGACGAACAATGCAATCGAGCACGGTGCACTTCGCGGCGATCAAGGCCGTGTAAACGTCACCTGGGCAATTACTGGAAAGGACGAGTTGACCGTCGAATGGCGAGAGACCGGCGGTCCGCGCCTGGCCGGCGGCGCGCAGAGCGGCTACGGCACGACCCTTATCGATCGTCTTGGCAGCCTGCCGCATTTGCGCACGCAACTCTCGTATGCCGACGACGGCTTTGTTTGCGTCATGAAGATTCGCTTGCCTGCCGAGCAGGGAAACAGCCGTGACGACTACTTCGATGTCACCAGCGGACGCCGCGCACGCGCGTCTTGATTGCAGGGTGGCGTCAGATATTTCTGCTTACAAAAAAACGCAGTTCCTCAGATCGAGGAACCGCGCATTTTCTGCGTTCTGGCGTGAAGTGAAGAACAAGCTCACGCACTTTTCGTAATCGTATCCTTGGCGCGATTGAAGCCATCGACAAGCTGCTGAACGATCGGCCCAACGACGCGCCTAATCTCCGTTTCGGGCAGCGCCTTCGTGATCGCGGACAGTCCATCGTCAAGGTTCATGCGGCGCAGCTCGGAACGAACCGTGTCGGAAACATCGTCCCTCACGCGTGACAGCTCTTTTCTCAACCTTCGTTCCGGCGTGCGGCTGGCTGAATTTCGATTGCTCAACAGCAGCGCGATGACCGCCGCCGATGCTGCAATGCCGATCGCAACGGGTATCGGATTCGATTTGATATAGTTTTCCGCGGACGCGTACAGGTCTTGTGCGCTATCGGCGACGGCTTCCGCCTTCTCTGACGCCTTGTCTGCCACACCTGCGACGTCCGCTTTGAGCCTTTCATACATCGCTTCCAGAGACGCAAGCCGTTCATCAGAAGTCGCTGTAGACGTGGAAGCAAGGTCCTGGGATTTCAAAGAGTGCATGGGGTTGCCTCTGGTGTTTGTAAATCAGCGAGCACGTGCTCAACGCTCGGCGTGCTGACGAGTTCCTCGAAAAAGCTCACCGCTCAATGCTATTTCCGCTATTTGGCGTGCACGAAGGGATGTCGGAATCGCGTGCGCCGACTATCTCTTTGTTGTCATCGCATGAACCGGCGCCTGCATCTGTCGAATTTGCTTCCCGCAGCTTCTCGTGTGCGTCGATGATCTGCCATGGCAGCGGTTTCACGAGCGCGCAGTCGAAGATGTGCCCGAGTTTCGTTCCAATCCGTTCAATCAGCCTGTTCACCGCAGAACCCTCCCCGAATTTCAGAGAAGAAGCTTTGTTTGTAACGCCGGGGTTTTCAGATTGTTCCCGCGGTGTGGCGGATCGTAAAGTGCGCAAAAGCCCGGAGCAGTCGAACGCTCCGGGCCCGGTGTCGTGGTTGACGTAAACTCGCGCTTGCGCGATGCGCCCGCTACATCGTTTTTGACCAACGATCGATTTCATCTTTTGCTTTATCTTTGGCGTAACCGTAGCGTTCCTGCAGAATGCCTTCGAGATTTTCGCGGCTTCCGTTCACGCGTGCGATATCGTCATCGGTCAGGTTGCCCCACTTCTCTTTGACCTTGCCGGCGAACTGCTTCCAATTGCCTTCAATACGATCCCAATTCATTTCGGATCCTTTCTTTCTCTTGTCTCTCCGCAGCGCAGTCTCGTCGCAAGGCAACGCGAGGGAGAGAGGCGGACGTGACGCGTTCATCGCGTCGCATGCCTTTAAAACGTTCAGAGAGTGTGGGAGTTCCGGAGATTGCCGGTCGGTCAAGCGCGATTTGTGGCGGACTGGTCGCGAAGTCGGGGCACTGAAGTTCTGTGCGACGTTTGAACGATTTTTTGATCAGTCGTTCGGTTGGTTGCGGGGGCTGGATTTGAACCAACGACCTTCAGGTTATGAGCCTGACGAGCTACC
>CADECN010000042.1 GCA_902825785.1 uncultured Hyphomicrobium sp.
CGCTGCCCGACATTCTCGGACCGCAGTGCGAACTCTGGCTCGACGGTGGGCACAATCCGGCAGCAGGCGATATGCTCGCAGATACGCTTGCCGGTCTCGACGAGAAGTCTCCAAAGCCGGTCTTTCTGATCGTCGGAATGATGGGACAGAAAGATGCGCTGGGATTTCTCGCGCCTTTTCGCGGTCTTGTCCGTGCCGTCTACACGGTTCCGATTCCTGGCGCGCATGAAGCGCCGCACAATCAGGAAAAACTTGCCGAGATCGCGCAGAGCGCGGGCCTTCAATCAACCGATCGTGAAGGCGTCATCGAAGCGTTGCAGACGATTGCTGCAATGCCGAAGGGACCTAAGCGTGTGCTGATTTGTGGTTCACTTTATTTGGCCGGTCATGTGCTCAGTCTGCAGGAAAATTTGAGCTAAGCGACGCTCGGTGCTTGCACGCGCGCGGTAAGGAAAGTTCGTCCGACTAAGGAACAAGAAAATCCGCCCTAGTAGCCCCTTGGGTGCAGCGCTATGCTGCCGCCCAACAATACGAAACAAAGCATAAACGTCAGCCCCGGAGGAGACCTTGCATGCAACACGTCGCGATGGACAAGCTCAACGCGAAACAAGTCATCAAATCGCGCTACGATAACTACATCGGCGGCAAGTGGGTCGCCCCTGTTCGTGGCCAGTATTTCAAGAACATCACGCCGATCACCGGCCAGGAAGTTTGCGAAATCGCCCGCTCGACGGCCGAGGACGTCGAACTGGCGCTCGATGCCGCTCACAAGGCTCGCGAAGCATGGGGCCGTACGTCGCCCGCGGCGCGCGCCCAGATCCTGAATAAAATCGCCGATCGCATGGAGCAGAACCTCGATGTGATCGCACTCGTCGAGACGATCGACAACGGCAAGCCGATCCGCGAAACCACCCACGCCGACATTCCGCTCGCAATCGACCACTGGCGCTATTTCGCCGGCTGCCTGCGCGCGCAGGAAGGTTCGATCTCGGAAATCGACCACGACACGGTCGCGTATCACTTCCACGAACCGCTCGGCGTCGTCGGCCAGATCATCCCGTGGAACTTCCCGCTGCTGATGGCCGTGTGGAAGCTCGCGCCCGCGATCGCGGCCGGCAACTGCGTGGTGCTGAAGCCGGCAGAACAGACGCCGATGTCGATCATGGTTTTGATGGATATCATCGGTGATCTGGTGCCCGAAGGCGTCATCAACGTCGTCAATGGGTTCGGCGTCGAGGCCGGCAAGCCGCTCGCACAGAACAAGCGCATCGCCAAGATCGCGTTCACCGGCGAGACGACGACGGGCCGTCTGATCATGCAGTATGCGTCGGAGAACATCATTCCGTGCACACTCGAACTCGGCGGCAAGTCGCCTAACATCTTCTTTGCCGACGTGATGGAAGCCGACGACGAGTACTTCGACAAGTGCCTCGAGGGCTTCACGATGTTCGCGCTGAACCAGGGCGAGGTCTGCACCTGCCCGAGCCGCGCGCTCGTCCAGCGTTCGATCTACGAGAAGTTCATGGACCGCGCCCTGCAGCGCGTTCTGAAGGTGAAGCAGGGCCATCCGATGGATGCGTCCACGATGATCGGTGCGCAGGCCTCCAACGACCAGATGGAGAAGATCCTGAGCTACGTCGACATCGGCCGCGGCGAGGGCGCACGCGTCCTGACCGGTGGCAACCGCGCACGTCTGAGCGGTGAACTTGCCAACGGCTTCTACGTCGAGCCGACGGTGCTTGAAGGCCACAACAAGATGCGCGTGTTCCAGGAAGAAATCTTCGGACCCGTGCTGGCGGTTACGACCTTCGAGACCGATGAAGAGGCTCTCGCTATCGCCAACGACACGCTCTACGGCCTCGGCTCGGGCGTTTGGACGCGCAACGGAACGCGGGCATACCGCTTCGGCCGTGCGATCCAGGCCGGTCGCGTCTGGACCAACTGCTACCACGCCTATCCGGCTCATGCTGCCTTCGGCGGCTACAAGATGTCCGGCATTGGCCGCGAGACGCACAAGATGATGCTCGACCACTACCAGCAGACCAAGAACATGCTGGTGAGCTACAGCCCGAAAGCGCTCGGCTTCTTCTAAGGTTCGGTTCGCCGAATCCACATTTCGGGGCGGGCGCTCACTCGGGCGCCCGCCTTTTTTTGTCCGATGTGCAGCGGAACCGCAGTGCCGACAGCGCTTTAAGCCAAAGCGGAGCGCCCACAGATGGCGTCTTTATCCGAGCCGCTGTGCGCGCCGCGCAACGCTGCGTTGCGTATTGCGCCGCGGTAACATCGCCACTTGTATCGCGCCGATTCGCGGGAGAGGCTTGCGTCATGACCACGGTTCAGATTTCCGCCACCCCGGAAGCCCGTGCAGCACTTGAGCGCGCGGCGGCCGAACACGGGCCCGTGATGTTCCACACCAGCGGCGGCAGGGTCGGTGGGCGTTCCTATCCGATCTGCCTACCGCGCGATGCGCTCCGCCTGGGCGTGCGCGATCACCTGCTGGGCGAGGTCGAAGGCGTCCCGGTTTACCAGATGGAAGATCGCGACGGCGGTTCGATGTGCTCCGCGCCCTCGTATGTTCTCGATGTCGCCATGGGGCCATCGATCGGGTTTTCGATCCCGGCATCGCCGGGCAAGCGGTTCACACTACAGCCCTCAGCCAATCCAGCGTGCGGCGAAAGAGGCAGTCCAGCCAATCAGAGCTAACGGTGCGAAGCAGAAAGGATGCGCGCAATGACTGACGAGGTACAACCTGTACTCAGCCATTTCCGCGTATCGCCAGAAGCGAAGCTTGCACTCGATCGCATCCGGTCCAATGTACAAAACATCATGTTTCACATCACGCTCGGGTGCCGCGACGTGCGTTCGCCGGTCTGTCTGGAAGACGGCGAGTTGCGGCTTGGCGGCATGGACTATCTTCTCGGTTTCGCAGATGGCGTACCGGTGTACGAAATGGTTAGTGGAGAGCGACTTCCCGAAGCGCGCGACTATATTCTGGACGTGACGCCGGGTACGAGCGTCGGCTTTTCGCTAGATGCCGGAATGGGTCTGCGTTTCACGTTGCGCGAGGCCCGTGCTACGTATTTCTGGCAGAAAGAGGAAACCTCGGTTTCGGGAGTTCGGCAATGACAACCACAACGGCGGACAAGCCGGCGAAAAATGAAGTCGAGCGGGTCACCTGTACACAAGCCACGAAGGACCTCATCGACAAGCTGATGGCCATGCACGGGCCGCTGCTGTTTCATCAGTCGGGCGGCTGCTGCGATGGCTCGGCGCCGATGTGCTATCCGCGCGGAGATTTCAAGGTCGGCGCGCAGGACGTGTTCATGGGCGAGATCGGAAACCAGCCGTTCTACATGGGTAAGTCGCAGTTCGAATACTGGCAGCACACGCATCTCATGATCGATGTCGTGCCCGGACGCGGTTCGGGCTTCTCGCTCGAAGGGCCGGAAGGTGTTCGGTTCCTCACTCGGTCGCGTGTTTTCACCGATGCCGAATACGAAGCGCTCGACGAAATCGGGCCACCGCCGAGCGGCGCTGAACGCCCGCCGGTCTAAAAAACAACAATCATAAAAAAGGGAGGAGAGCCATGCAGCCCTCAACGACGTTGCGCGAACTCACGGGCATGGGCCACACGCCCACGCAAGTCGGAAAATCGGCACTGATTCTGATCGACTGCCAAACGACTTATCGCGAAGGCGTCATGCAGCTCGAAGGTGTCGAGCCAGCGCTCGTGCAATGCCAGCGACTGCTCAACGCCTATCGCGCTGCCGGCCGTCCGGTGATCCACATCCAACACGATGCCGGTCCGGGTACGCCCTACGACGTCAAGGCGCCGATCGGGGCGATCGCCGACGTCGTGCAGCCGATCGCGGGCGAGACGGTCATCGTCAAGAGCTACCCAAGCTCGTTTGAGAAGACCGAACTCGATGCAGTGCTGAAAAAGCTCGGCGTCGAGGAACTCGCCATCGCCGGCTTCATGACGCACGTGTGCGTGAACTCGACCGCGCGGGCGGCATTCAACCACGGTTATAAGGCGACAGTCGTGGCTGACGCGACGGCGACGCGTTCGCTGCCAAATCCTACAGGCGGTGTCGTGCCGGCCAAGACGTTGCACGATGCGAGCCTGACAGCACTGCATGACATGTTCGCGGTTGTGGTACCGAGCGCCGACACGAGAGGCGCCTGACATTGACATGGAACGTCGCCAAATGAAAAAGGCCCCGCGAAATCTCGCGGGGCCTTCGTCATTCGCAAATGATGCGGTGCGTCAGGCCG
Source organism: uncultured Hyphomicrobium sp. (assembly GCA_902825785.1). Lineage (GTDB taxonomy): Bacteria > Pseudomonadota > Alphaproteobacteria > Rhizobiales > Hyphomicrobiaceae > Hyphomicrobium_B. The sequence continues at coordinate 4,276 of CADECN010000042.1, forward strand.
AGACGCTCTGAGAGATCCAGTCCTCGAGCTTCTTCTTCTGTACGATCGCACCGGTGTGCTGTGCCGCAACCTGACCGCCCTTGAACAGGATCAACGTCGGCATGGCGCGAATGCCATACTTGCCGGTGACGTTCGGGTTTTCGTCAACGTCGAGTTTCACGACCTTGACCTTGCCGGCGAGTTCGGTCGCAACCTGCTCGAGCGCCGGTGCCATGGCCTTGCACGGTCCGCACCACTGAGCATGAAAGTCGACGAGCACGGGCTCGTTAGCTTTCAGAACTTCCTGGTCAAAATTTGCGTCTGTCACAGCATTAGCCATTGAAACTTCTCCTTTTTGGAGCCGGGAGGGAAAGCAACCACGGCTCCGTGTTGCGCCAGCCAACGCAATCTTGGAATCCGGACACGGAACGTAGGTATCGCCTCAAGGAGCGTCAAGACTTGCGACATCAAGGTCCCACAGGCGTGTCATGTAGCCTGCAAGGTGCTGTTGCGGTACCGGCATCAGCCTGGGACCGTCGGTCCACAGCAGCGCGGCGCGAATGGCATGTCCGGGGTAAATCTCCTTCAATGCAAGCGCGTAGGCGGCGAGCTGGTACATGTAGGCATCGGCAACGCGCGCGACATCGGATGGCGGCGGGCGGTTGGTCTTGTAGTCGACGATCAGGACCTCGCTGTCGGAAACGGCGAGACGGTCGATCTGTCCCGACAACTCGAGTGCAGGGCCGCGGCCATTCGGCCGTGGCAGAATCGCGGAGACGGGTACTTCGGCGCGGCTGCCGGGGCCGAAGATCGCTGCAAAGCCCGGGTCGTTCAGGACGGCCAGCGTTTCTGTGACGATGCTGGTTTGAATTCGCTTCGACAGCGCGGCGCCGCGACGCGCAACGAACGCGCGTGCGACGCTCTCGCGGCTGTCTTTTGCGATATCGGGCAGATGCTGCATCAGAGCGTGCGTCAGCGTTCCGCGCAGGAAGCGGTGCTCGCCGCCGACGGCCAGAGGCGAGGGCGCGTCGTGAGCGGACGCCGGGTCGCGTTCGCGACGCACCAGCGGCTCGCCCTCGGCATCGGGCGCATAGGGTTCCAGTCGGGATGGCTGAAGCGGTACGGACAATCTCGGCTCGGCCGTGACACGCATCCTGGCGAAGGGCGGTGGTGTCTGCGGCGGCACGGCGGAATCTGCGGTCTTGCGACCGGCCTCGGGCGTCGCCGATTGATTGGAATCGATGCGTTTTACCGTTATGTCGGGCGTAATCGTCACTGCCGTCGCGTGGGCCGCGAGCGCGTCGTGAATGAGATCGTACCAGCAACCCTCGTCACGACCTCGGCCGCCGGCGCCGTTGGTACGGCGTTCGAAGCCGGCGACGTAGAGGCGGTCGCGGGCGCGCGTCATGGCGACGTAGAGCAGCCGGTTCAACTCCTCGCGCTCACGTTGCAGCTTGGCCTCGCGTGCGTTCGCGATCGCAGGAACGTGGGCGGTCTGCTTGATCTGCCAGACGATCGGGCGTTCCGCGATTTCGATCGGACCGTCGGCATCGGCAAGTTCGAGCAGGCGCGGGCCGGCGTCACCATTCGAGGTCGAGCATGTATCGGGCAGGAACACGATTGGCGCTTCCAGGCCCTTGGCGCCGTGCACGGTCATCACGCGCACTTCGTCACGACCATGCTCCATGTCGCGGGTGACGTCGCGGGCGATCGCGCGCAAGTGAGCGAGAAAGCCGGTCAGCGAGGGCGGCGCGCCGTCGTCATAGGAAAGCGCCAGATCGAGGAACTCGTCGATGGCATCAGCTGCCTCCGGGCCAAGCCTTTCGAGCATTTTCGTGCGGCCGCCATCGCGGTCGAGGAGGGCGGAGAAAAACTCGAACGGCGGTATGAAATCGGCTTTCGCGCGCCAGCGCTTCAAGGTCTCGGCGGCGGGTGCGAGCGCGGTGTCGTCAGCGGCGTGATCGAGCAGCGCCTTCCACAGCGCGCCGCGACGGCCGGTGGCGATGCGCAGCAGATCGTCGTCGTTGAAGCCGAACAGCGGCCCCTTCAACACGGTCGCGAGCTGCAAATCGTCCTCGGGCAGCGTCAGGAAATCGCCGAGCGCCATCAGGTCCTGGACGGCGATCTGTTCGGTCAGCGCGATGCGGTCGGAGCCGGCGACGGGGATGAGGCGCTTTTTCAACGCAGCGACCATCGGCACTGCGAACGGGTTGCGCTTGCGCACCAAGATCAAGATATCGCCGGCGCGGATTGGGCGGCCTGAGGAAGCGAGCGTTTCCTTGCGGTCGAGCCAGCCACGGATCGTCTCCGCGATACGTTCGGCAAGACGGTTCGCGGGTGCCTGTTCGCTGGCGTCGGCAAGCGGCTCCCAGGCGTCTACGCTCGTCGACTCGCGCGCCCTTTCGGTATCCCAGATCTCGACCAGGCCCGCGTGCCCTGAGCGGTTCGCGATGTGCGAAATCGGTTCGCTAGACGCAGAAAGGCCCGGCGTCGTGCCGTGATTTCCGAAGACGGTATCGACGGCATCGAGGATGGGTTGCGCCGACCGGAACGAAAGGCGCAGGGGAATGGGGCGCCACGTCATTTGCGCTGCGGCGGCGCGGGCCTCGAACGCCCGGCCGAATTCCGCAAACCTTTCGGGCACCGCGCCCTGGAAAGAGTAGATCGACTGTTTCTCGTCTCCGACGGCGAAGATCGAGCGGATCTGTTCGTCGCGCGCGCCGGCACCTGAAAAGAATTCCTCAGCCAGCGCCCGAATGATCTGCCACTGAGCCGGGCTCGTATCCTGTGCCTCGTCGACCAGGATATGGTCCAGGCCGCCGTCGAGCTTGAACAGCACCCAATCGGCGATGCCGTCGGCTGAAAGCAAGGATTTCGTTTTTGCGATGAGGTCGTCGAAGTCGAGCGCGCCGGCGGTGCGCTTCGCGTTCGTATAACGCTGCAAGACGCCGGCTGCGAGACGGTAGAGCGCGAGGGAGGCTTCGATGATGGAAAGCGAACGCAGGCGCGTGGCGAGCTGGGCGAAGCGCGCCGCGGCGCGGTCGGCGGCATCCCTCAGGTCGGGCCGGTCAGCGGCGAGCGCGGCCGTCATCAAGCGGTCGCGCGTCCGCTCGTCTCTCTTGCCGCGATTGACGATGAAGTAGCTGGCCAGGAGTTCCAGGCGGGCGTCGATGCCGGCCTGTTCGAGCACCTCGGCGAGCGTCGCCGCATTGTCGACATCCGTCTTGCCGCCGCCGCGCAGGTGATCGCGCAGCGCGACGAGCATCTGGCGCGACAGCACGCCGTCCATCTCGGCGCGGACGGCATCTGCGGTTTCGCGCGCGTCAACCCCGAAATGCTGGCGCAGCCAGGATTCGGCGGCCGCAAATTCGTCGTCGTGCCGGCCGAGTTCGAGGCGCGAAGCATTTTGAAACCATTCGCGTGACGTGACAGCCTTACGCAGCAGGTCGTCGAAGCTCGCGTCGGCGACGTAGCGAACGGCAGTGTGCAGCGCGCGCCCGAGCGGAGAAGCGGGTTTGCTGGTTGCCTCGCGCAGCGTTCCTTCGATGGCGCGAGCGATCAGCTCCTGGCCGTGCTCGTCATCCAGAATTTTGAAGCCCGGCGCGACGCCGGCTTCGAGCGGAAAGCGCTGCAACAATCGCTCCGAAAAAGCGTGGATGGTCTGAACCTTCAAGCCGCCGGGGGTTTCGATGGCGGAGGTGAAGAGCGTGCGCGCCAATTCTATCTCTGTCGCACTGGGATTGCGGCCAATCTTCTCGGTCAAGTCTTGCGTGAGAGCGTCGTCGGAGGCAGTGACCCATTTCGCGAGGGTTTCAAAGACGCGCTTCGACATCTCGGCCGCCGCCGCCTTCGTGTACGTGAGACACAGGATGCGCTCGGGCTTGGTGTTTGCGAGCAGCAGTCGCAACACGCGCCAAGTGAGAACGTGGGTCTTGCCGGTTCCAGCGTTGGCGTTGACCCACACCGATGCGGTCGGATCGGCGGCATCCGCCTGCATACGGGCGGTGGTGGCGCGGGCGGCGTTGATCTTGGCCTCGGTCGAGCGGTTGCTCATGGCACGAGCTCCTCGTCGACATGGGCCGACCATTCCGCGACGCGCGCCAGGTGCGCATAGGCATCATAGTCGTAGCGGTAGCGCGGGCGACGAATGGCGCGGTAAGGCGTCGTTGCGTTATCGAATTCCGCCACGAGGCTTTCGAGCCCGGCGCGCGCGGCAGCAGCGAGGGCGACGATATCCTTGTCGAAGTCCTTTTCCTCGCCTGCCGGTTCGCCGCCTGACGCACGGATAAAGCGCAGGCGGGCAACGTCGCGCTGTTGCAGTGACGGGAAACCGGTTTCGCCCAATGCGATCGCCGCTTCGAGCGGCAATTGCGGCGCGCGACCCGACTTGACCCAGCCCGGCTGCGGCAGAGAACCGGTTTTGTAGTCGGTGATGATGATCGCCTCTCCGTCGTCGTCAATGCGATCGGCGCGCGCGGTCAATGTGAAGGGACCGGCGGGCGCGTCGAGCACGAGGCTGCCCGTTGTTTCCGAGACGACGCGCTTGCCGTCACGTCGGGACCCTTCCGTTGCGGAAAACCACGACAGGAAGCGTTCCAGCCTCGGCATCCAGAAGGCCGCGACACGCGGGTGGCCGGTATAGCTCTCAAGTACGTCGCGGGCGATGTGGCTAAGCTCGCCTTCGATGTCGGAGGGAAGGTCGTTCGGATACTTGTTGGCAAAGCGCGCCAGAACTTCGTGCACCAGGCCGCCGCGCAGGCTCTGGTCGGGCGAGGCGCCGAGTTCCGGCAACTGTTCGAGCTTCAGGATGTGGCGCGCGAAGATCGCATACGGATTGCTGATCCAGGATTCGATCGCCGTCACGCTCAAGCGACGCGGCCGCTGCTCGACCGGCGGGCGCGGTTCGGGGGCCGCAAGGCGCACGCGGTTTTCCGGGACAGCGTCGCGGGCGCGCGCCCAGGCGAGCCAGGGGCGACCGGGTACAAGCGCGCTGCGCAGATCGAGGCCGTCAAGAAGCGCGCCGATGCGCATCAGCCAGCGTGACGGCACAGTCGGCACGCCTTCGATCTTGGTGGCGCGCGTCAGGTAAACGGTGTCCGCGCCCATCAGCGATACGAAATCGTGCGCCGCGCGGCCGGTTTCTTCTTCCGGTGCGGGAAGGCCAAGGTCGCGGCGCATGGGACGATTGAGCCAGGCGCCCGGTTCGGCCGCTTCCGGCCATGTCGCTTCGTTCAACGATCCAAGGACGATCACGTCGGGCTGCTGCAGGCGCGCTTCGTAGGGACCCCAAATCGCAACGCGCGGATGAACCGGCGTGCGCTCGCGAATGTTCTCGCGCGCCAGCAGGCTGCGATAAAGGTCGGCATAGTCGGCCGCATGGATGGCGATGGCGGGTGAATCGGCTTCCAACAACGCGGCGAAGTAAGTGCTCGCGGCGTCGCCCGCCTCGCCTTGCCAGAGCGGATTGTTATTCGTTTCGCCGTCGGTTGCCGACAACGCGGTGAGCGCCTCGGCGACGGCGGCGTGGGCGCGCACGAAGTCCTTGAGCGGCGCGTCGTCGTTGCGGTCGTAGAGCAGAACGAGCGGTGCGAACGCCGCGCGCAAGCGGGCGACGAGGTCGGCGGCGCCTCTGCGGTCTTCGTCCCACAGCCGTTTGGCCACGGAGTGCAGGCGCTCGCCTGCGACGCGGCTCTTTTCGGATTTTTCGAGCGCGGCTTCAACGCCATCCAGACCGCGTCCCAGATAAGGTGCGCGAAAGGCTGCGATTTCGAGCGCGCGCGCGTACCGCCTGACGCCAAAGGCTTCAAGCCCGACGCGCAGCAACGGATGCTTTAGAAGGGACATTACGGCGGCGGGTTCGAAATCGCTCACCATCGCTTCCAGCACGAGTGCCAGGAACGTGCCTGGCACCGTTTTCGCAAACGGCCGCCCGGCGCTGTCGTCGACGCGGATGCCGAAACTTTCCAGCCGGATCGCGACGCGGCGGGCGAGCAGTCGGTCGGGTGAGACGAGGGCGGCCGTGCGTCCCGGCGTGTCCACAGCTTCACGCAGGATGAGTGCGATCGCCTCTGCCTCGTCCTGCGTCGAGGGCGCCTCGATCAAGGAGACGTTTCGCAACGCCGCTGAAACGGCGCTCCGGTCGGCCGCCGCCGTGTAGCCGTGCCATTTGCCGGTTGTGGCCGAAGGGCGCATCGCTTCGGCCACGAAGGCCGCGCGGCCTTCCTTCTCCGGAGATGTCCGGACGCCCGGCAATGTCCGGATTTCGCCTCGGTCGATGCCAAGCGCGTCGATGAGTTTTTTGAGGCCGAACTGCGGATGCTCGGGGTGCTTGGATACGTGATCTGCCCAGCTGTCCTCGTCGAGATGTTGATCGAGCGCGGGCAACACGATCGCGCCGTTCTCGCGCGCGGCCACTGCCTGCATCAGCCGCGTGGTCGCAGGAATCGAGCCGGTCACGCCGGCGACGATGACGGAAACGTTTTCGGGAAGTTCGCAAATGCGCTTGGCCTCGGCCAGGATCGCGGCATTGCGGCGCGCGGCCGGCGAGGTGAGCCCGCTCGCTTCAAGATAGGCGGGCCAGAATTCGGTGATGATCTTCAGAAACTCGACCGTCTTCTGCCAATGCTCGGAGTAATCGTCCGGAACGATGTTCGATAGCCCGGCGAGTGAGACGTTCTCGCGCTCGACGTCGTCCATCAGCTTGGCGAGTTCGACGGCCAGATTGGCGGCCTGGGCCGGTGTCGTTTCATGCTCGTACTCAGGGTCGGGGCTACTGCCAGCCATCTGCGCGCGCCAGCGCGAGATCAACTGCATCAGGATCAACGTGCGCGTCATCGGGGTCACGGCACCGGGCAGTTCGAGCGCGCCAGGGTCGCCCGCCGCCAGCGCCGCGATGAGGGAGGTATCTTCCTCGCTTTCCGAGATCGGGCGGATGCGCGGCATCAGCAGCGCGTTGCGTCCGGACTGCGCGAGGAAGGCTTCTTGTGCGGCGCGTGCGGCGCGGCGCGTCGGCAATAGAAGGGTGATGTCGGGCAGCGTCAGCGGCGAAGGCGCGTCGCCACCGGCGCGCGGAAGGTCGCCGCGCACAATGGCGGCCGCGATTGCCGACAGGAACGGTGCTCCGGGCGGAACAGTGAAGACATTCCCGCTCATGGCCGCTGTTCCGTTGGCACTTCGGCCTTGGGATGCGTGCCGGCGATGGCGTCCTCCGCTTCCTCCACCGCTTCGGGCGTGCCGACGTGCATCCACACGCCCTCAAGCCGGATGCCGTAAAGGCGGCCCTCGTCGATTGCCCGGTCCCAAAGGCGATTGAGGGAAAATGCGCCGGGAGGCGTGCCTTCGAACATGCGCGGGTGTGCGAGCGAGACGCCCGCGAATACGAACGGTGCGATGCGCTGACCGTACTGGCGCGTCAGCCGTCCGTCGCCATCCATGTGGAAGTCGCCGGGACCGTCGTAACCCAAGCAATTCGAGACGGGCGCGAGTAGCATCAGAGAGTTCATGGCGTCCGCGTCGAAGCCGTCGATCAGGCGTTCGAGATTGCTGCCCGCGCCTTCGATCCAGACCGAATCCGAATTGTGAATGAGGAACGGCCGCGAACCGATGAGGGGGAGGGCGCGCACGGCGCCGCCGCCGGTATCGAGAAGCTGGTCGCGCTCGTCGGAAATCACGATCTCGGGTGACGTGCGGGTTGCCAGATGCGCGGTGATCTGGTCGGCGAGATAGTGCACGTTGACGACGGCGCGCGTGATGCCCGCGCGCGCGAGGCGGTCGAGCACGTGCTCGATCAGCGGCTTGCCCGCGAGCGGCACTAGCGGCTTTGGTAAACTGTCGGTCAACGGGCGCATGCGCTTGCCAAGCCCCGCGGCCAGCACGAATGCTGTTGTCGCTTTTTCGCTATCGGCCATTCGGTCGTGTCTCGGCAATTTTTTCAGACGCTGATCGCGCGCAATCGCGATTGCGCGGGGAAGTGGGCGTCATACCACGCTTTGAGCTGGGCAAGTTCGGCATGCTCCAGATCGCGCGCGAGATACGCCCATATCCTGGGGATATGCGCCAAGTATTGCCGTTTTCCGTCACGCACGGCGAGACGTGTGAAAATCCCCAGGATCTTTGAGTTGCGCTGGGCACCGAGCGCGGCATACGCGAATCGAAATTCGGCGGCATCAAAGCCCGGTTCGCGCTCGGCGACACTTTCGCAATAGTGGTTCAGCAGCTCGGCTTCGATGTTGGGCGCAACGTCGAGGCGCGCGTCCTGCAACAGCGAAACGAGGTCATAGGCCTCCGGACCGATCATGGCGTCCTGGAAATCGATGATGCCGACATCGCGCGGTGGGGCGCGCCCATCAAGTGCGAGCAAGTTCGGGGAGTGGTAGTCGCGGAGAAGCCAGCCGCGCGCATTCCTGAGGACGCGTTCAAACACAGGTTGCCAATGCGCATGGTAGGCGCTGCGCGCCTCGTGAGGCGGTGGTGCGCCGTGAAATGCCGGCCAATACCAATCGGTCAGAAGTTCGGTTTCGATATTCAGTGCAGCTGGGTCAACGCTGCGCAAGGTGTATGCCGCGCCGCCGGGAAGTTCGAGCGTGCCGTTTGGCGGCGCCTCGCGCAAAGCCACAAGCGTATCGACGGCGCGGCGCCAGAGCGAAGTCAGGTCGCGGCCGCGTGCCACTTCCTGTCCGAAAACAGTATCGCCCAAATCCTCGATCAGCAGAAAACCCTGATCGAAATCGTGAGCATAAATCTCAGGCACCGAAAAACCGGCCTTCTGCAAGGCGGCGCCGATGGCGGCAAACGCCGTCACATCCTCGGCCAGATGGGCGATGCGGCTGTAGGGCAGTCCGTCGCGGATCGGAGGTCCGTCGGGCTGCTTGGGCGAATCCATCAGGATCGCGCGTCGTCCGTCAGCGTGCGAAAGGCGGGCATAGCGGCGGGGCGATGCGTCGCCCTGCAGGTACGACAGTCGGCTCTTTTCGCCGCCCCATCCGACGCGGTCGAGAAACGCTGCAATGGCCGACAGGCGTGCAAGCCTCACGGAGCGTTCCGGTGACGACGACATCGCAAAATTGCGCCGGTCGTCGGTGACGGCCTCGCTCAGCGAGACGGTGAAATCGGCTTGCGCCAGTCGCGTTGCGGCGCGCTCCGGCCATTCGACGATGGCGATGCCTTTTTGCAAAGCGTTATCGAAGCCAAGCTCGTCGAGGTCGTTCTCGCTCGTGATGCGGTAGAGATCAAAGTGGGCAATCTCGAAGCGGGGGCCGGCGTAGCTTTGCACAAGCGTGAATGTCGGGCTCGGAACTTCAAGTGCCGATTCGCGCGTCAGCGCGCGGATCAGGGCGCGCGCGAACGTCGTCTTGCCGGCGCCGAGGTCGCCTTCGAGACGCAGCGTGTCGCCTGGTTGCAATAGAAAGGCGACGTCGTCGGCGAGACGGCAGACTTCGCTTTCGCTCAAGTCACGGAAAAGAACGTGTGGGGTCATTGCAGGGGCAGTCTACGACGTCCGCGCGCGCGGTTCCAGAAGCGGACGCGGCGCCGACACGATCGGGCTCGCTGCCACAATGCAATCGGGCAAGCGAACGGTGACGCGGGTTCCCACCGTCTCGCGGGAGTTTATGCTCACAGTGCCGCCATGCAGCTCGACCAGGCTTTTAACAATCGACAGCCCAAGGCCGGCGCCGCGGTGGCTGGAGCCCCGGCTGCGGCTTTCGAAGCGCTGGAAGACGCGCGCAAGCTCGTCATCCGGGATGCCGACGCCGTGGTCTTCTACCTCGAATATAGCGTCGCGTTCATCGCGCCAGCAGCGGATGCACACCGTTCCGGATGTCTTGGAGAAGCCGACCGCGTTCGACAGCAGGTTGTAAAGAACCTGGCGAATGCGAATCTCGTCGACGTTGATTTCGTTGATGGTCGGGTCCGTCGCGATTTCGATCGTCAGCTTCGCACGCACGGCGCGCTCACGAATTCCGAGAATTGCGGTATCGATCATAGCGCGCACGCCGGCTGGTTCGCGCCTCAGATCGACGGAGCCCGCGTCAATAGTCGCCAGATCCAGGATGTCGTCGATGATCGCGAGCAGCGTCTTCGATGACGACATGATGTCGGCGACGTACTCGCGCTGCTTGTCGTTCAGATCGCCGAAGATCGGCGTCGCCAGCATTTCACTGAAGCCAATGATAGTATTGAGTGGCGTTCGCAACTCATACGAAATGTGACCAATGAAGTTCGTTTTCAGGCGGTCGGCGGCGACAAGTGCCTCGTTGCGTTCGCGTAGCGCGTTCTCGGCGCGCGTCGCGTCCGTCACATCGGCGAAGGTGAGCAGCGTCGCGCCGTCCGGAAGCGGCATCAGTGCGTAGTCGATCACGGTGCCATCGCTTCGCACCATCTGGCCATCGAAGCCTTGTCGTTCATCGACGAAGCCGGTTGCGGCGCTGGCGATGCGCGCCCAAAGCTCCGGGTCTTGATGCAGCGTGCGCGCTTGGCGGACGACCACGTCGATGTGCGGCAACTCCGAAAGCTTTGAATTCGGAATGCTCCAAACTTCGCCGAACGCCTTGTTGAAGAGCTTCAGGCGTCCGTCGGTGCCGAACACCGCGACGCCTTCGTTCAGCGCATCGAGGGTTTCTCGCTGTACGTCGATCAGCGCATTGTACCGGCTTTCCAAGGCGAAGCGCTCGGTTTGGTCGGCGAATAGGTAGGCGACGCCACCGCCGGGATGTGGTTCTGCCATGACCTGCAGGAAACGACCATCCGTCAGCTGCCATGAATCTTCGAACGGCGTTCCGGTCTGGTAGCAGGCGAGAACTTTTGTCTTCCAATCGCGATAGTTGACGACGGCAGGCAGTTTGCCTTGCTCGCGCAGCCGGTCGAGGATGGCGCTGTCGTCCGGCTTGCTTGCGAGCCAGTGCGGATCGAGGTTCCAGAGCTTCTGGTAAGGTTCGTTGAAGAACACGAGTTGCTGGTCACGGTTGAAGATCGCAACGGCCGTCTGCACCCGGTCGAGCGTGCGATCGTAAGCGGCGCTTTGGCGCTCCATCTCGCCCTGGACGGTTTCGACCGCGGTAACGTCGATGGCGGCGCCCGCGGTCGCATCGTCGACGGGTAGCACGACGATATCGTGCGGCTTGCGCTCGCCGCCGGTCACGAGGTGCACGCGGCCGCGATACTTGTCACCGGATGCGAGCGTGCGGGCGACGGACTTGCGCTGGCGGCTTTCCAGTAGTTCGATCTGCCGTTCCAGAACCTCCAGCTCGCTTTTCGCTTCGACGGACGCCACGTAGGCGTCGTTCACCCAGTTGAGGCGTCCGTCCGGTCCGCGCAGCCAGACCGGCATGGGGAGCGTATTCAACAGCGCGCGGCACGAGCGCACGTCGCGGGCGAGCGTGGCGTGCTGTTCCTGGATGCGGGAAAGCTCAAGCTTGTATCCGGACGTGTCCTTGATGCGCAGCACGGCGCGGCCGCCCGCGGCGCGTCCTTCGGCCTCGGCACTGCCGCCTTCCTGCGTCTTCAAGATGATATTGAAGGCGCGGCCGCTCATTGAGAGCTGATCGAGGGCGGCTTTCAAGGTGGTGGCGGAGGTCGCATCGAGCCAGCGACTGAATCGCAAGATGTCGGCGTTGTGCTGCGGCAAGCCTGGAATGCCAGCTAAAGTGTGCGACACGATCCGCACGGCCTGGCCCTGCTCCCAATAAATCAGGATCTGGGGCTCGGCGCGGACTATGGCATCGACGGACGCGAGGCTGCGGCGGAGGCGGTGGCTTTCGGCCCTGGCGGAGCGGGCTTCCTTGCGGGCGGCGGTTGTCACGTGCCACACGAACAAGCCGGCGATAAACGCCGCGCCGGTAAGCGCCGAAAGCAACGAAAGATCGCTCAAGTCGAAGCCTTCGGCACTGGTCTGTGCGCCGCTTACGTAGGTTGAAAGCAGAACGGCGACACACGCCATCGCCGCGAGCAGCAGCAGCGCAAGCTGGCGGCGCGTGGTCGTTCGTTCGGCCTTGGCGGCGAGAGCGCGCATTCCGTTTCCGTGATTGCCGTCGGTATCGGAGCCGATGGGCGATGCGCAAAACGGTGCCCGGCCGGAGGTGGTTTCCGAATCAAGGTCAAGTATGGGGACCTTGATGCTGCGCCGCCAGCGCCGGGCACTGGTCCAAAAAGCGAACGGCGTCCGGGTGTTTCCCGAACGCCGCGAAAACGCAGGCCGATTTCTGGCAGTGCCTCAATAGCGGTAGTGGTCGGCCTTGAAGGGGCCGTCTACCGGCACGCCGATGTAGGTGGACTGATCGGGACGCAGCTTCGTCAGTTTGGCGCCGATCTTGGCGAGATGGAGCCTCGCGACCTTTTCGTCGAGATGCTTCGGCAACGTATAGACCTTCTTTTCGTACTTGCCGACGTTGGTCCAGAGTTCGATCTGGGCCAGCGTCTGGTTGGTGAAGGACGCCGACATGACGAACGAGGGGTGGCCCATGGCGTTGCCGAGGTTTACCAGGCGGCCTTCCGACAGCAGGATGATGCGCTTGCCGTCGGGGAACTCGATCTCGTCGACCTGGGGCTTCACGTTGTTCCACTTGAAGTTTTTCAAGCCGGCAACCTGGATCTCGTTGTCGAAATGGCCGATGTTGCAGACGATGGCGCGATCCTTCATGGCACGCATGTGGTCGGTTGTGATCACGTCCTTGTTGCCGGTCGCGGTCACGAAGATGTCGGCGCGGGGCGCTGCATCTTCCATTGTCGTCACCTCGTAGCCTTCCATCGACGCCTGCAGTGCGCAGATCGGGTCGATCTCGGAGACCATGACGCGGCAGCCGGCCTGGCGCAGCGAGGCGGCCGAGCCCTTGC
>CADECN010000043.1:0-15326 GCA_902825785.1 uncultured Hyphomicrobium sp.
CAGAAATTTGCGTATCGATTGTGCCATTGCCGCCCGCCATCGCTGCTTTGCTGAGCACACGCACGTCGCGCGCCAGGCGGATTGCCGAACGTCGTTTACGGCACGTTAAAGAGTGTCTCCAAATCGGAGATGCGCTAGCGCGATCCGGCAAGAGTGAAACTGGCCTTCCGGGAGATGAATGCCTCCGCGTAGCGTTCTGGCGCGCGGCATTCCATGCCCCGTAGGCGCGCAAGTCCACGAAAGGTCTCGGCGTCGAACCAGTCCTTGGAACGCTGCGTGCCGAAATGGGCTTCGAGCAGCGTGATTTTGCGCTCCAGCGCCGCCGCCGTTAGCGGCACATAGAGATTGGGCCGCCCCAGATCGCCATCCCACTTCGGAATTTCGTATTCGAGCACCAAATGATCTCGAAACGAATTCCAGGTGAGTTTGCAGAGTTCACGATGATCCTGATGTGCGTCGTCGCGCCGGTGCGTGAAAACGATATCCGGATTGACGCGGCTCTTGATGCCTTCCACCCACGATTTCAGCTCCGCCCCCTGATACGGGAAAAACCCGTCCTTGAAGGCGCCGATTTCGATGTGGACGTTGGCCGCGCCCTTCGTGAATGCGTCCGCGGAATTTTGCGCCTCGTCGCGACGAGATCCGGTCGCGCTCGCAACGCACCAGTGAAGATCGAGTTCTACGCCCGCATCGATCCAGGACAGCAGCGTGGCGCCCAGGCCAATCTCGATGTCGTCCGAATGCGCACCAAGACATAGCGCGGTAAATTTGCCGCGCGACCGTCCAAGTGAAAATGGGATCATTCGCCGGCGACCTCGGGCACGGCTGAGCTGCTGCGCCGCCTGTCAGGCGTGACGCGCCAAGGCATCTGCCCCTGCTCGACCATGTCTTCAAGCACTTGCCGGTCGCGCAGCGTGTCCATGGAGCGCCAGAAGCCGGTGTGCTTGTAGGCCATCAACTGGTCTTCTTCGATGAGCCGTTGGAACGGCTCGATCACCAGCTCTTCACCCTCACGCATGTAGTCGAAGATCTCCTGGCGGAAGATGAAGAATCCTCCGTTGATCCAGATATCGGCGGTGTCTGACGAGCGCATGGAGTGAACGCGGCCCGCTTCGTCGATGTCGGCGAGGTGGTATGTCAGCGGCGGGCGGATCGCCAGGAAGCAGGCGATCTTTCCGCTCTTCTTGAAGGCATCGACCATCTCATCGAGATTGACGTCACAAAGCCCGTCGCTGTAGTTCGCGAGGAACATCTCCTCGCCCTTGACGTGTTCGCGCGCGAGCCACAGCCGCTGACCGATCTTGCGCCAGATGCCGGTATCGATCAGCGTCACGCGCCAATCGTCCTTCTGCTCTCCCAGCAGCTCGACGTTCGAGGAGTACTTTGAAATGACGCAGTCGGCGTAGTAGTGCGGCTTGTAGTTGAGGAAGAATTCTTTGATCGTGTTCGCCTTGTAGCCGAGGCAGAGCACGAAATCGTCGTGTCCGAACTGGCTGTAGTAATTCATGATGTGCCACAGGATCGGCTGGTTGCCGACCGGTATCATGGGCTTTGGAATGCTCTCGGAGTATTCGCGAATGCGCGTGCCCAATCCGCCGCAGAATAGGACCACTTTCATCAATCGATCTCCTTGGGATCAATAACAGCCACTTCCGGAATGGGGACGACGAATTTGCCGCCCCAATCTGCGATGTGACGCATTTGCGCGATGATCTCGCGCTTCAAATTCCATGGCAGTATCAAAACGTAATCCGGACGGGCTTGGTCGATTTCGCTCACCGGGTAGATCGGAATGCGCATCCCCGGCGTCTGCCGACCGTGCTTGTAGGGATTGCGGTCGACAGTGAAGTCGAGAAAGTCGGTGCCGATGCCGCAGTAGTTGAGCAGTGTATTGCCTTTGCCCGGCGCGCCGTAGCCGCAGATGGTCTTACCTTCGTCCTTCGCTTTGATGAGGAACGCGAGCAACCGGCGCTTCGTTCGCTTCACCTGTTCGCCGTACGAAGCGTAAGTATCGAGGTTGCGGAAGCCGAGAGCATTTTCGCGATCCAGAATAGCTGCGACGGCAGCAGTCGGCTGACGCTGCGATTGCTTGTGCGCCAGGTAGACACGCAGCGAGCCGCCGTGCGTTTCCAGTTCTTCGACGTCGATGATCTTAAGGTTGTGCCGTGCCGCCATGGCCTCGATCGTGATCAGCGAGAAATACGAGAAGTGTTCGTGATAAATCGTATCGAACTGGCTCTCCTCGATCAGCTTCTGCAGATGCGGGAATTCCAGTGTCACGACGCCTTCCGGTTTCAGCAATAACTTGATACCGGCTACGAAATCGTTGAGATCGGGAACCTGCGCCAATACGTTGTTGCCGGCGATGAGATCAGCCTGCTTGCCCTGCGCCGCGAGTTCGCTGGCGAGGCGCACACCGAAGAAGTCGACGACGGTTGGAATGCCTTTGCCAATCGCGGTCTGTGCGACGTTTGCCGCCGGCTCAACGCCGAGCACTGGAACGCCAAGCGGCAGAAAGTGCTGCAGCAGGTAGCCATCGTTGCTCGCAAGTTCCACGACTAGACTGTCGCGGCCCAGTCCGAGACGCTTGGCGATCATTTCGCAATACGATTTTGCGTGGTTCACCCACGACGTCGAATAGGACGAAAAATATGCGTACTCTTCAAAAATGTTCTGTGGGCTCACGTACTCCTTGAGCTGCACCAGGAAGCATTCGCCGCACACCAGCGCGTGCAACGGATAGAGCGGCTCCATGCTGTCGAATTTGTCGGCCGGCACGAAGCTCTCGCAGAGCGGTGACATGCCGAGATCGACGAATGTTTTCTCGACTTTGCTGCCGCATAGCCGGCATGCATGAGAAGCATCGCTCTTCGCAGCGGACTCAAGCGAAGCCGACTGAATATTCATGGTCTATTCCCGCAATAGATCAGTTGCCCAATATAAGAGTCTCTTGCCGCCCCACTATGCACGACACGCGCCACCGTCGGGCGCCAGATTTGGTAAAAAATTGGCAACCGTGAAACTATCGGTTGTCCGAGCGGCCACGTAGCTTTCCAAAGGTGGTAGGCCTACGCCTTTCGCTCGCCCCTTTCCCGAATGGCGCGGAAGTGGCATCCGGGGACCGCGAGACCCATGACGAGGCCGAATTCCGTGCGCTTCCTGCCCACCCGTTTCGATGCTGCCATGTTGCTGGAATTGGAGCCGTTTCGCGACGCGCGCGGCATGTTTGCGCGCACCTTCTGCGAGCGAGAGTTCGCCGCGCACGGGCTCGAAACCCGCTTCGTTCAGCACAGCCTGTCGCGCACCGCACTCAAAGGCTCCGTGCGGGGCATGCACTTCCAGCGCGAGCCCGCCCGCGAAGTGAAGCTCGTAAGCTGCAGCCGTGGTGCCATTTTCGATGTCATTATTGACCTGCGTAAGGGGTCGCCCACGCGAGGCCAGTGGCAAGGCTTCGAGCTATCGGCGCAAGAGCACAACATGCTCTACATACCGAAGGGTTTTGCCCACGGTTTTCAAACGCTTACCGAAGACGCCGAGGTCAACTATCTGATCTCCGAATTCCACGCGCCGGACGCCGCCGGAGGTGTGCGCTTTGACGACCAGGCGTTCGCCATAGCCTGGCCGTTACCGGTCGCGGAGATGTCCGAAAAAGACCGATCATGGCCCGACTACGACGGCTTCACGCTTTAGGCGCGAGCAGGCCATTGGCTGCCAGCCGCTCGGCGGCCAGGCGGATGCGTTCGAATGGCATGTCGGCGCGCTTGGCGATATCGAGCAGCGTGTGCGTGCCGTCGGACAGGTTGAGCACCCAAAGCATGGCCATGTTGTTAGCCGGCGCGTCTTTGTCTCCACCAACACCGGCGTAGAGCCCGCGTCGGCCGAGCTGCGGCTCGCATTTCGGCGCCAAGTTCACGAACGCGGCGTTGTGCTCAAAAACGTCGATGGCGGCCCTTATCATGCGATAGGACTCCGCCAAATGCTCCGGCTTGATAAAATCCAGATTGTCGGCCGACGTGTGGTACTCGGGGAATGTCCCGAAAAGGCTGCGCTGGAAAAGCCCGACCGGCAGGTTGAAGCCGGGCGAGCAGTACTGCCGTTCGTCGTAGCCATAGGGCGAAAAGTCGATAATTGAGCCGGACGGCGCCATGTGGCGAACGACATGCGTCATGACATCGTCGACAAAGGCATCCCCGCGCCGGCTGCGCTTATAGGTCGGCCCGCCGCCGTCGCCGACGCACGACAGGACAAGCCCGGCTGTGATGCGCGCTACCCGCGTTTCATTTCGAGCAAGCCAGGCGATTGCGCCAATGGTGCCCGGCGCAAACACGAAGCGATAGCTATAGCGCGTCTTTCGCCGTGACAGCTCCTGCGCCAGCCGCGTGAGCAGCGCCAGCCCGGAGCAGTTGTCGTTGGCAAGGGACGGGTGGCAAACGTGCCCCGACAGCAGGATCTCGTCCTCGCGTTCGCCGCGAAGAAAGAATTCGCCGTACGTCAGGCTGCCATTGGCGAGCGTTGAATCGATGACGACCCGATAGCTGCCCTCGCTCAGTGCCTCGAAGTCTCGGTGGGCCATGCAGAAGCCCCAGTTTTCCGCGTAGTACGAGGTGCGATACGGTATGAGATCGGGTTGCGCTGGCAGCGTATGGATGTGCGGTTTCAACTCCGACAGCGACATCGTCGTGCGCACCGGCGCGCTGTAGCTCATGACATGCAGGTTCGAATTCCGCATATCGACGATGCGCCGCCCGCTTTCGTGTTCGATATAGGCTTCGCGGATGTTCCACTCGCGCGGGATCGTCCAGTCGAAGACGGCATCGCCCGTCGGAACCTCGGTCGTTTCAATCGGTACGTGACGCCCAAGAACCGCCAGCGTTTCGCGAACACCGTCGCCGGTGATGCTACGGCAGATCGGATAGAGCTCGGCCGCGAGCGCGAAAATCGCGCTCCCCTCGTCCTCCACGATCGTGCCCTGCGCCGTCATTCGGCCGCTCCTTGAGGGACGTTCAGATCACGCGCCCTGAACGTCTCCGACAAGTTCGAGGTCGCGCGTCGGCCGCGCCGCGCGGCGCAAATCGGGATCCAGAATACCTTCCGCGAGCAGCTTCCGGATGTGTCCGATGCGTTGGTAGCGGGGGCCTTCGAACTCTTCCAGCGTCAAACCGGAACCGCTGAATGCCTTGCAGACTTGCTCCGCGCCCAGGCGAGCGTCCCACTGCGGCTTGAAGGCCGGGAGCGCGTCGGCGATCTTCTTGAAGCTGACGCGATAGCAGCGCGTGTCCGGGCCTGCATCGGAAGCGAACTCGATCGCGCAGTTCGGTACGACGTCGGCCACGACCTCCGCGATCTGCCGGATGGTGTAGTTGTGCGCCGTCTGCCCGACGTTGAAAGCCTGATTGAAAACGACCTCGCGCGGCGCTTCGAGCGCGGCGATGAACGCGCGGGAAATGTCTTCGATGTGCGCGATGGGGCGCCACGGCGAGCCATCCGACTTGAGATAGATCAGCCCCTTCGTAACTGCCCACGCGGAAAGATTGTTCAGAACGATGTCGAAGCGCATACGCGGCGAAAGGCCGTATGCCGTCGCGGGGCGCATGTAGATGGGGCAGAAGTTCTCGTCCGCCAGCAGCGCGATGTCGCGTTCCGCAAGCACTTTCGACTCGCCGTACGCCGTAACCGGATTGAGCGGCGCCGTCTCGTCCACGAGGTTGTCGCCCGACTGACCGTAGTTGCTGCACGAAGATGCCAGCAAGAAGCGCTTGACGCCCGCTTCTTTGGCCGCCTTCGCGACGTTCACGCTGCCACGGTGATTGATCGAGAACGTCAGGTCGCGGTTGAGGTTGCCGAGCGGGTCGTTCGACAGCGCGGCGAGATGAATGACGGCATCGAAGCCGGCCAGATCTTCGCTAGTGACATCGCGCACGTCTTTCAGGATCGTCGGAATGTCGGACAGCACGCCGCCCTGCTCATAGGTGCAGCGCTCATAGAGATTGCTGTCCAGGCCGGTGACGTCATGCCCGGCCTTGAGCAGCATGGGCGTCATGATCGTACCGATATAGCCGAGATTGCCGGTCAGAAGGACTTTCATGCTGTGTCGTTCCCTTGGTGTTGTAGGTCTGCGCGGCGAACTCTGGCGCCGCCAAGTGGCGAATTGAGCTTTCGGTCAGCCCTGAGGGTAGTTATTCCAGCGCTCCCTCATTCCGAATTTGTAGAGCGCGTAGTCGAGCAGTGCGTCCGCATAGTCCAAAGCCCGCGGCACGTGACCGAACGATTTGAGGCGTTCCAAATGCCAGCGGAATGCTTCGTTGTTTGATTGACTCCACCGCCATGCCAGCAGACGACGGCGATAATGACGGATGAACGCTTGCTTGCACTTTGCGAACTCCGCCCTATCGAGGCCAAAGGCCGCGTGACGCGACATCAGCACCAGCCACTCGAAATAATCCTTGTGGAAGGGGAGGACCTCTTTCTCGGTGATGCTACCCTTGTGTCGCGCGGTGATGCCCAGCGGTTCGTGCAGGTAGCCGAATTTTGCCCCATCCTGTGAAAGCAAAAAGAAGACCACGTCTGTATCGAAGGCCGTCAGGGATCCATCGAAAAATGGCTCGCGAACCATCGTTGCCGATGTCCGGTAGAGGGCGTGCGGCGGCGCCAGACCGTTGCCGTCCAGGAAGCAGCCGCGCATGACGTCTCGGCCGTCGAAGACATTGCGGGTCTTGTCCCAGCGGTGGTCCTCAACGCCGGCGACAGTCTGCCTGAGACAGCACACAACCGAGATATTCGGATCGCTTTCCGCGAGTGCGACCATTTTTTCGATCGCATCGGGCGGCATGCCGTCGTCGGCGCACAGGATGCGAAAGTATTCGGTGTCTGCGCGCCCGAGCGATACGGCACGATTCCAGTTGTCGGGCAGAGGCAGCGTTATCGGGTTCTCGAAAACGATAACCGGTACACGCGCATCCTTGAACGATGCGATGATCTCCGCCGTCCCATCCGAACTGCCGTTGTTCAAAACCACATGGACGAGATTGGGATAGGTCTGAGCCTGCACGTGCGCCATCGAGCGTTCCAGGAACGGCGCGCCGTTATAGACAGGCGTGATGACAGCAACTCGTGGCAGGTTACTCATGTGCGAAACAGCTACGCAGAACAATATTTCAGAGAAGTAAGTCGTACCGTCAATTATAGGGCACTATTTCGAACCATCGGTTGACGACTTTGCGAAAATTCGTGTTGAGACAGTATTGCCCAGAAAATCAACCACATGCCGGACTTCGCCAAGAAGCGAATGTCCGGTGAGCCAAAGACCGGCCAGCCATCCCGCCAGCGCAGCAGCCCCTCCGAGAATGCCGGCAACGAGCGAGATATGATCGCCGCCGCCGACCCAAAGTGCGACAGCCGCAGGTCCGACACAGCTAATCAATGCAACAACCGCGCTACGGCGCAAAGCCTCCCACAACTCACCAAATGTAAAAGGTACAACCCTACGCACCACGTAGAGTGACGCGAATGCCCAGAACGGGATGGTAAACAGCAGGCTAAGCGTCGCCGCCCGCAGACCGTACTGAGACATGTAGACCTGGATCGCGACGGCAATCGGAATAGTGGTCAGTGCGAGCAGGAAGTTTTGACGGATAGCGCCCGCCGCAATCAGCGTTGAATCTGGCAGGGCGGGCGGCAACCAGAAAAGCATTGCGACCGATATGATCTGCACAAGCGGGACTGTTTCAAGCCACTGATGCCCGAGCAGCAGGAGAACGATCGGGTGCGCGAACAGGACAAGGAATAGGAAGATCGGCCAAAGGACGGCGCTCAGGTGCTCCAGGCTTTTGAGATAGCCGGACTTGAGATCGCGTCCTTCGCGTACATGGCGCGAAAGCGCGGGCAGAAGCACCGGCGCAAGTCCGGCCAGGATCGTTTTTTCCGGCAGCCGGCTAATCGAAATGGCCCTCTGATAGAGGCCGACACCCGCAACTCCGAGTGTTTTGCCGAAGGCGAGTAGTGGGAGCACGTCCCACAAATAGTAGAGCATGCTCTTGGAGCTCTCGTAGACGCCGTAGCTCGTGACCTGGCGCCATTCGCTGAGCGAAAATCTGTAAACCTTGAACTTCGGCCCCCAAACGTTGCAAAGCACGAGGTAGGCGGCTGCAGATGCAAGCCCGGCCCACGCAAAGCTCATGTAGCTGAAGCCCAACAGGACCAGAACGATGGTCAAAACCGAATTCACCACGGCGCTGATCGCGCTCATGAGCATGATGCGGTCGAAAGCCATCTCCCGGCGCAAGAGCGCATAGACCGGCGCAATGAAGGGACCGAACAAAAAGCAGATGATGGTGAGTTGCAGGAAGCCCACGAGGCCGGGCTCGCCGTAGAAGTCGGCGATCCAGTTGGCGCCCAGATACATGAGAACGACGAATGGCAGCGTTAGCAGGAACGTGACTGTGAAGACGGTGCGCACGCGCTCCGGGGTCGGATCGTCGACCTGCACGATATAGGCCGTGCCGCCAAAGTCGCGCACGATGTTGGCTGCGCCGAGCGCCGCCAAGCCAAGGACGGCAATGCCGAACTCGGCCGGCGTCAGCAGCCGGGCCGTTATGAGGAGCGTCGCAAAATTCAGCACAACGGTGAGATAGCGGTCCGCGGACGCCAAAGCGATGCTCCGCCGAAGACCCGCCATGAAACCCAACTCCTTACGAGCACCGCGACCTTGCCGCTTTCCGAGCGCCCGTCGCCAATTCCTCATTCAAGGCGGATGCCAGTTAACCGGCGTCCTTGCGACGCAGCCTCACGGCAAGCTTAGAGTGGGCGCGTCGGTGCAATGGTTTACCCTTCATTAACACAATAGGCCTGCGCACAAGGTCGCGTACCTCTAAATTGCCGAACGGCAGGTTGTGGAGGTCACACGGCCCCGGTCGCATGGCTCCGCCGGCCGAGCGGCGCCCGGCCCGGAGATTGCATGTATCTGGTCTATTGCTGGTACCTTAAGCCGACCTGCGTTTTGAATTGGGCAATTACTGAATATCGATGGGAAGTAGGCAGATGCGGGTATCAGTCCTCATGCCGACGAGAAACCGCGCCAGTCTGCTTCTACAGGCCATCGGCTCGTTGCGGCACCAGACCCGTCCACCTGATGAAATCATCATTATCGACGACGGCTCCGACGACGGAACCGCGGAAGCCGTCGCGGCGCTCGGAAACGGCGTGACGCTTTTGCGTCAGGACCGTGGAGGGAAGTCGAAAGCTCTAAACCTTGCGCACGCCAATAGCTCCGGCGATGCGGTCCTTGTCTTGGACGATGACGATCTTCTACCGCCCCGTTCACTCGAAATGCACGTCAATGCGCTTGAGAAGGCGCCCGGCGCCGACTTTTCCTACGGCCGGTTTCAGCGCTTTCGCGGCGCCAAGCCCCCAAGTGAAATCCTGAGCTGGCCGCATCCGGATGCCGAATATGTGCCCGTCGACGATCCGCGCCGCACCGTCGTCAAGCTGATGGAGAATTGCTTCCTGCCCAATCCGTCGTGGATGGCGCGTCGGAGCGCCCTCGATCGCGCAGGCCCATACGATGAAAAGGCGCTGAGAAGTCAGGACTTCGACATGATTTTACGACTAGCGCGCCGCAACGACGGCGCGTTCGTCGACGATCTTGTTCTTTATCAACGTCAACATGAACAAGTGCGCGATGGCGTCCGCGCCGTGCTCGGCAACACAACGAACGTCGGCGGCGCATGGGTTAACTTCGACCGACAGCTTTTCGAAAAACTGGACCGCGAGTGGTCGCTCGAAGACTTTCGTCCCTACCATTCGGCGGTCGAAGAACAGGGCGAAGCCGTCGCATGGCTGCAGAAGGCCGTCGTTCTTTTCATTAGGAAGGCCTACGACGGCGCCTTTATCGCGTTTGACCGCTATCGTGATCTGCTGGGTGGCAGGCAACCCGGTACGCAAGAGCTCGCGATCGCCAATTCGCTGCTGGCCTGCCGCTACGGGATAGACGATCTCGTCTTCGATCCCGCAGGCGGCATGATCGCGGATCGTCTGTCGGCCTATCCCTGGCCGATTTCGCTGCGACGCTCGTTCTCGCGGCATTTGCGCTGGCGGCTCCGTGATGCGGCGACCAGCCGGCAATGGAAAAACGCCGCTCAGCTTGCGCGCTTCGGCGTCAGGGCATTCGGCCCTACAGCTTGGCTGCAGTCGACACTCGGCATGGCGGGTGTTCGCGAAACATAGTAGAGCCAACTTTCGAATGGGCGCGCCCGCTTGCCCGGCCTTTTTGCGCGGGCGAGGCGACGGGTACGCCTTTGGAGCGCAAGCTCCGACACGTGCCGCGAACGTACCGGCGCCGGCTACCACATTTACCATACGGTCCACCCTATTGAGTACGGCTGCCGCGGCACGACGACGACCGCGTGTCTCAAGACTGAGTTAATCTCTGTGAGCGAGCCTTTGTCCGCGCCGTCGAGCGGCGACATTTGGCGGGGTCTCGAGCGAGTTGCCGCCCTCCCTCCATTGGCGTTAGAGTGGCATGGCAATTGCTAGTGAAGACAAGGGTTTATTGAACAGAGGGCTCGCGCCTTCGGCTTTATTTAAGTGGTAGCGTATGAGCGTCGGTACATTGGTCGGGTCGACATATGCCGGAAGCCAGCCCGAGGCGTCGCGTCGGCACGCGACTGCCCCAGCGGCGAGCTCCGAGGGGCCACAAGCAAGTGGACCGCTGCCACCGCTCCTTGTCGACCTCGACAGGACCCTCATTCGCAGCGACATGCTGCACGAGTCCGCGATGGCCTACGTTGCCGGCGGCCCTCACCGGATCTTCCGTCTGTTGCGCTGGATGCTGAAGGGGCGGGCCTACCTCAAGCAAAAGCTCGCCGAGGAAACCTCGATCGACATCGACTTGATCCCCTTGAACGATCAGGTCGCGAAGCTCGCAAGCGACGCCAAGCGCGACGGCCGTCAGGTGTTCCTCGTCACCGCGAGTGACGCTTACTTCGCAAACAAAATTGCCGAGCGCCTCCCGATATTCGATGGCGTGATTTCGAGCGATGGCGCGACCAATCTCAAGGGCGCCCGCAAGGCAAAGGTCGTCGCCGAGCGCTTCCCCGAAGGTTACGACTACGTTGGCGATAGCCCGGCCGACGTCAGCGTCTGGCGCGGAGCACGCGCAATTATCGCCGTCGAGCCAAGCTCCGCGACCCGCCGCAAGATCAACGCACTTGGCAAGCCCACCACGGTCATCGAAGGCAAATCGCGCTTGCGCGCCTTGGTGAAGGCTGCGCGACTGCACCAATGGGCAAAAAACGCACTGATCTTCGTGCCGGCAATTCTCAGCGGCCAGATCGGCAATCCCCAGACCGTCTTGAACTGCGGGTTGGCGTTCTTGGCCCTCGGCTTCGTGGCGCTCGGAACATATCTAGTCAACGATCTGCTCGACCTTGCGCACGACCGTCGACACTGGTCAAAGCGCAACAGGCCGATTGCCAGCGGCGATCTTCCGATTATGACAGCGGCTTTCGCTGGCGTCGCATCGATCGCAATCGGGCTCGGAATTGGCGCGTTCGTCGGGGTCGGCGTCCTGGCAGGCCTCGCGACGTATTTGGTCCTGACGCTCGCCTACTCCTTCCATATCAAACGCGTCGCCATTCTCGACGTTGTTGCGCTTGCTTCGCTTTTCACGCTCCGACTCGGGATCGGCATCGCCGCCGCCCAGGTCTTCGCGTCCCCTTGGCTGCTCGTCTTCTCGATGTTTCTGTTCACGTCTCTGTCGGTCGCCAAGCGCTATACCGAAATCCAGCGCACCGCCGCCAAGGGCGAAAGCGCGGTGTCGGGTCGCGGCTACCTGGTGGCCGACGCGCCGCTCATTCTGGGCTTGGGAATTGCCAGCGGCACGGCGTCGATCCTGATTCTGGTGCTCTATCTGATATTCGACGCCTTCAGCCATGACTTCTACGACAATCCGCAATGGCTGTGGTTCTTCCCCGTCGTGCTGTTCCTTTGGATCGGGCGCATCTGGCTCATCAGCCAACGCGGTGAATTGAACGACGACCCCGTCGCCTTCGCGTTGAAGGATCGCCAGAGCCTCGCGCTCGGCGCTGTGATGGCGGCCGCATTCGTTCTGGCGTGGGCTGGAGCGCCGCTGTGACGGGCGCCAACGCGCAGAAAGAGGTTTTTGGATTGCCTCAATCGGTCAGGTTTTTGCTGGCGGGCGGCTTCGCGGCCTTCGTCAACTGGGTGGTGCGTTTCCCTCTCTCGGCGGTCATGCCCTTTGCACCTGCGGTTGCCCTGGCCAATGTCATTGGCATGATCGTCGGCTTCGTCATTTACCGCCGTTACGTCTTTCCAGGATCACAGCGCGAATTCACGTATCAGGTCAGAGACTTCATCATCGTCAACTTGCTGAGCATGATTGTCGTCGTCGCGATTTCCGTGATTTTCGCCGATCATTTGCTGCCCATGTTGGGTCTGACGTGGCAGGTCGAGGCGATAGCTCATGCGATAGGAATTGCGGCTGGCGCCGTGAGCAATTTCTTCGGCCACCGGCAGTTCAGTTTCGCCCGTCATTGAGCAACCCAAACGATGCCTACGACGCGGTCATCTGCCTCAAAAGTGCACATTTTGGCCCCGCGCGATTGGCTGTCGTTCTTTGGCCTTGATAGCCGCACCGCGATCGCAAGCGACGTGAGCGCGTCGACTCTGCCGCTCACGCTTACGCAAATTGCGGCAGCGCTCGTTTTCATTCCCACGCTGGCCTTCACTTTCTCGGCGCTTTGGCTCCTCGTTGGGGGAAATCTAAGTCCGGACATTTCGAGGCTTGTTCTGGGCATCTCTGCCCTGTGCGCCATCGCGGCCGCGAGTGCGCTGTTTCGACAAGCTTGGCGGCTTAGCGCCATCGTAACCTTGGGCTTGGCCGGACTGGCCTTGCTCATCGCCTCTGCCAGTTACGACACATCGATTGATGGTCAGAACTACCAGTTCCAGGCGATATTCGCGTTGGCCGAGGGCTGGAATCCGCTTTGGAGCACGAACGCGCCGCCGGCCATCGGCGATCCAGCTGCGATTTGGGTGGTCCACTATCCGCGTGCGACCTGGCTCGTTGGCGCGAACATACTCGCAGCTGGCTTTGGCCTTCCGGCCGTCAAGAGCATCAATTTCGTGTTCCTGTTCGCAGCAACGCTACTTCTCGCAGCGACGCTGTTACGAACTGGTTTCGGTCGGATACCGGCCGCACTTCTTACGGCGACCGCGATATTGAACCCCGTCGTCGTATCCCAAATGCAGACCGGTATGAACGATGGCGTGTTCGCGCTATCAATGTTGATCTACTGCATCACGCTTGCTTCCTGGATTGTCTTTGCCGAGCGCGGCGCACTTGTCATTGCGGTTGCGAGCCTGGTCTTCGGGCTGAACCTGAAGTTCTCGGCCATCCCCGTCTTCGTTGTACTCACCGCCTTTGCGATCGTGGCCGCCATCGCGTATCGCGCCACCGCGACGGCCATACGTACCGGCGCGATCCTCTTGCTTGCGGCAGTCTTTTCCATCGCCGTGCTCGGCTGGACGCCCTACGTCCAAAACTACCTGAATTTCGGCCATGTGTTTCATCCCCTTATGGGTCCGAACGCGCTCGATATCATG
The DNA here is from genome assembly GCA_902825785.1 of uncultured Hyphomicrobium sp. Taxonomy (GTDB): domain Bacteria; phylum Pseudomonadota; class Alphaproteobacteria; order Rhizobiales; family Hyphomicrobiaceae; genus Hyphomicrobium_B. Next base: position 13,621 of record CADECN010000043.1, read on the forward strand.
GCCACGAATACGCCCGATGTTTTGAAGGGTTTCTCTGCACCTGAGCGGTTCTTGTTCTCTCTCTTTGCCGAGACGCATGCCGGCTATGGTTCAACCACTGCTGCACTGAAACCGCCATTTCTCGTAAGGCCGGGCGAGATCCGCATGTCCGGCGGCGTCGATGTCCGGATAGGCGGCTTCGGTCCGCTCTTTTCAGGAATTCTGGTCCTGGCGCTTGCAACCGCCGGCGCCTTGCTCGCGGGCGAAGGCCGTCGAAACCGCGCGGTGCTGGGCTTGCTGTTCGCGGCCGGTGGTCTCCTCGTATCTGTATTGGCGATGCCCGAGAATTGGTGGGCGCGTTATGTGCCGCAGTTTTGGTATGTGCCGTGGTGCATAGCGCTTGCAGCGCTCATCCACCATAACCGCCCGATCCGTATGATAGGCGTCACCGTGCTAGTGCTGATGATGGCGAACGCCGCCGTCGTTTCCGCGACGTCGCTATGGCTTAACGGCAAGCGCAGTCATGAGGTCGCCTCGCAGATGGAGGCGATCCGCCAGGCGCACACGGCGTATTGCATCACGCCCGAGCTTGCGCAGTCACGCATTTACCTTCTCCGCCAAGCGGGCGTCGATGCTCGTGTCGTCGCCAAAACGGAACTGGGATGCGCCTTGCCTCAGGCGATTGCCGCTTATGGCCCAGACCGCGAAGGCGGCGCGATTTGCAAATGTTCGAACTAGGACTTTAGCTAGGTATGGTCGAGTCGACGATGAACGAAACACAGTCTGCCGTTGCCAACGGCGCCCGTCGCCTATTTGGCGGTCAATCTCCGGTCCGACTCGGTTCCTATGCCAAGCGCATACTCGCCGTGCTGCTGGTCGTGATTGTAACGACCATTCCTTTCGCCGCCGTCGATCATGTCATCTGGGTCAAGAACAACTACGAGCGCTCGGACTACAACGGCAGCACGCTGAGGGCCGAGCGTGAATACTTCCGCTCTGGCATCGGGCGCGATCTTTTCGGCGACAGCTGGGGCAAGGATTCCTGGCGCGCCATGACGAAAGCACTCGACGTGCTCAAGTCGCCGACCGACCACGACCGGCTCTATGAGAAGTTGTTCTTCGAGGAGAAGGTCAAATACCAGTACGCGCCGACGAGCATGGTCCCGCTTTACGTCCTGGATAAGCTTGGACTGTCGGACGTGCCGACGCTCAACTCGATCAACATCATTCTGTATGTGCTGGGCGTCGCGGCCTTCGCTTACATGATGGTCCTCATGGCCGGAAGGGCTGCTCCCAATCAGTCGTCAACCAGTCAATGGGCGATCGCTGGCGTATCGGCGGCGGCCGCGATCTTGTTTTATCCGACGTTCCGGGCGCTCGACATCGGGCAAATCCAAGTCTGGATAAACTCGGCCTTCATTTTTGCCTGCCTTGCGTGGCTGTGCGGCATGAAGCGGACCGCCGGCGCCTTGATTGCGTTCGCGGCAACGATCAAGCCGCAGCTCGGCGTCTTTCTCCTGTGGGCGCTGCTGTGGCGCGAATGGCATTTTCTTGCGGGCTTCCTTGTCACGGGGCTCGCAATCGGCTTCGCATCCCTCGCGTTGTTCGGTCTTCACAATCATATCGCCTATCTCGACGTGCTTTCCTACCTTTCGAAGCACGGCGAGGCCTTTTATCCGAACAACTCGGTCAACGGTCTCTTGAACCGCGCGCTGGGTAACGGCAAC
>CADECN010000043.1:15336-16663 GCA_902825785.1 uncultured Hyphomicrobium sp.
TATCATCCGCTCGTCGCCGCTGCGACGCTGATCTCGAGCATCGGCCTGTTGCTGATCGCGCTTTGGCCCGGAATTCGAAAAGGCGAGCGTAAAGCTAACGTCGTGGATCTCGCGCTCCTGGGCGTTTGCGCAACGCTTGCTTCACCAATCGCCTGGGAACATCACTATGGCGTTGCGCTTCCGGCGTTCGGTGTCGCTTTGATCATGCTGGCGCAGGACCCCTTGCGTCGTAGAGCACTGATCTGGCTCACGGTCGCCTGGGCACTGGCAACGAATTTCCTGCCGAACGTGAATTATCTGAGCGACAGTGTTCTCAACGTCCTGCAGTCCTACCTGCTCTTCGGCGGACTGATACTCGTGGCACTGCTGGTGTACGTAAGAAATGATCCGACACCCGAGTTGGCCACGCCGGCCGTCTGACACAAGTGTCGACGATGCTATTCCCGCTTGCTTTTTGCGAGTCCTTCGCGAAGGGACGCGGTCCAGGCTGCCGCGCCCTTCGGGTTTAAGTGCTCTCGGTCACCGAAGTAATTCGCCGGCAGCGAATGCACCGGCTCTCCGAGGGTCTTGACGTTCGAATACGACGCGCGAAGTGACCCAAGGTACCGTTCAAAGTCGGAAACGACCTGCGGACTCATCTGGGCGTACGTTGCCGGATTGAGTGGGGGACTTGCGAGGTAAACGACCACGCCGGCTTTTTGAAACTCGCGCAGCAACCGACCCATGTAGTCGGCAAGCAGAGGCCGTATTTCGAATTTTTCCATGTCGGCGTCGGCGGCGATGATGTTGCTGCTGTTCGATCGCCCGAAGAAATGCTGGCCGCGGTTGCTGAGCGTGAGTGCCAGTTCCTCGTCGTTGCGCGCCTTCCTGCCAACGAAGCCGGCATTCATCATGGCCCCGAAATAGTATGACGGCAGGCTCACCCGATAACTGAAGTTCCGCACCACATCGAGCGCGGTTGCGAGGCGATTGGTGGAATAGAGCAAACCATCGTCGATCGCGATCGATTCTCTGCGTACATCCTCCATCTCGTCGAAATCGAAAAATCCGAACAGCGCCGAACGGGCCCAGTAGAAGTTCGCTTCGGTTACGAAGAGCGGAAGGAAAGCGATGATGACGTTCTTCGGCGGCGTCGGGCACTTCAGCACGCGCTGGGCCATGTAAAAATTCTCGACCGGCGAACTTCCGCCGAGCGCGAGGTTACTGACGTCGGAGCCGAGTTGCTCCGGGATGATCCCCGCCATGGAACGCGACGCCCCGAGAATAACCGTGTCGCCGATGCGGCATTCTTTTGCCATCTGCATCTTGGCGGACCACATCGGATATT
>CADECN010000044.1 GCA_902825785.1 uncultured Hyphomicrobium sp.
GGTCCGCTCCCGTTGACGGGCATTCGACGGGGCAATGCGGGTGTCAGGCACTGCGAAACCGAAATTTGTGAGAAGCCTAGCGGTATCGCTTGCCGCGGCGCTGGGTGCTGCCTTTGGCGGCCTCAGCTACTCCGCCGTAATGGAAAGCCTCGCCAACCCCTCCGGATGGCTGCAGTTCCTCGTCGTCGCGCCGCTCATGTTTCTTGCATCGCGGAGTTTTCTTGATCCGCTGTCGGCGCAGTTCCGCCGCGCGATCGGAATTCCAGTTGCCACGCCGTCGAGCGGCCCTTCGGGTCGCTGGCTGTGGGCGCTCGCAACCGGATCGTTCGTGATGCTGATCTGGCTCGGCGACGCATTGCAGAAACTTGCCGAGGCTAAGCCCCTCATCACGATTCTGACGATCGCCGTCGCCGTCGCATACATCGGCTCCACGACGTTTGCCTGGATCAGGGGCGCAACAAGTGCGTGGCCGTTGGCCTGGCTCTACGGTGGCGTCACCGCCGGCGTCGTCAACGGCGGTCTGACGTACCTTATCCTCGATTACTACGTGCCAGCGGCCGCGCCCGAGATGCTTGTGAACGCCAGCATCATGACCGGCCTCAGCTCGGCGATTGTCGGAATGGCCGGCGGCTCGGTACTCGACGCTCGCATCGGCCGCCGACCCTCGATCGCCGCGCCACTTGCGGCGATCGTGGCCTTCGCGGCAACGGGCGTGATCGGCGCGGCCATGGGCAGCATCACGCTCGATCAGGCGTTGCCGAATATTGCGCTCGGCCTGGGATGGCTCGTCGGTCTCGCGAATGCGCCTGGCGCGGACGACGCGCTACGCCGCAGCGCCTGACGCTCTTGGCCGTCTGGCCTTCGTATTACGGCGCTGCCGGGGCAGCCGGAACGAAGCGCACAAGGAACCCGCCGACCACTTGATGGCTTGTCAGGCGTGCCCCCGCCCATCCGCCGGGCGGATCTTCGCCCGACCACCAGCGGCTGAACTGCCGGTAGAGATCGAGAGGCAGCCATGAGCCGTCGGTATGCGTCAGCGGTCCCGCATAGTCGGCGTGGGTGAATTTGTACTCGACAAAAACCGACCCCGTCCGAAGACGGATTTCGAGCCCGAACAACGCCTGCACGTTTGGACCCGTGTATTGGTATTCGTATGTGCGCGAGGGATCGGTCTTCAGGTGAATTTCCGAGTGCGGCAGCGATACGCCGGCGCCGACGCCCGCGTACGGCGCGACATGCCCGATCTGCAAGAAGCGCACGAGCCCGTTGATGGTGAGCATGTTGTGCCCGTGCGACCATTCGAGCTTGCTGAAGTAATCGACCGGCTTGCCCTTCTCGGGCGCGGGCTTGCCGTCGAGCGTGCCGCTGAAGGGCTTCTCCTGATCGAACGGCGCGTACGCCTTCGAATGCAGGAAATCGACCATCGTGCCGACGCGCCCGCCGGTCAGCCAGCGCTGGATCCGCACCCCGTAGTAGAGCGGATTGTCGAACGGCTTCGTGAACCATTCGACATCCTTGATCTGGAAGTCGTGGCGACCGTTCTTTTTCAGCCAGAAGTCGCTCGGGTAGGTATAGGGCGCGCCGAGATACAGTCCGAAGTTCGTCTCGCGGTCGGGTGCAAGCGCGGTTGAGCGATTGGCAGCGCTGCTCGCCGCAACCGGCGCCACATCGGCCTCTTGCGGTATCGCCGCCATCGCGATGATCAGCGCGCTCGTGACGGTAGCCGCCGCGCCGTTGAGCATCGTTGCGGCCGTGCGTCGGCGTGCCGGCAAAGCCCACCGGCCGTCTGCGTATCGCAGGCTCGCTGCCATCGAAATTAGGTCCCCCGAGACCGTCGTTTATAAGCCCGCGCGGACCGTGCCGCGCGACCGTTGTTGCCGCAAGCTAAGCGCCGCCGCCACTTTTCTGCAAGGTGTTCAGCATCTGGAACACTGCGGCAATCTGCGGTGCGCTTTGCGTCAGGAATTGCCGTCCCGTATAGCCCCACCAATCCCAGCATCCTTGCGGATTGAGCGTCGTCGTCTCGACCTGGGGAAACAGCACGATCAGTTTGTTACTGTCCGCCCACCGCGCGAAGCCCGATCCCTTGATGTATGCGTCGCCAACGGTTTCCTTGTTCTGCGCGCAACCGTGGAATGCGATGTGGACGCGGCACTGCCCTTCGTTGCAGGCCTTTGGAACATAGATGACGCCGGTTGTCGCAAGACCGCCCTCCGCTGTGCTCGCGCCGAATGGCGTTTGATCGAACGTGATGAACTCGCCTGTCGGTTCGACCGAGCGCGGATGCAGCGGCCCGTACAAGTGCCCGAGCAGCGCTCCGGCTTGGTCGTAGTCGCAATCCACGACGTAAGGCTTTTCGGATCGCGAGCAGGACCCGCCGTCGTTGTCGGTGACGAACGCGTGCCCGGCTGGCACCGACTTCACAAACATGATGTTGTCTTCCGGAACACCAAGCGCGCGATAAAAGTCGGCCGCGTGCTCCACGATCGACGGCATCACGGTGCGATCGGCTGTGCCGGCAAACAAGTACACGCGGTCATTGGCAGTGCTGGCGATGGGGTCGATCACACCTTCTTCGGCACGCTTTTCTGCCTTGGCCGCAAGCGTCTTTCCGTCGGCCACGCCCCAAAGTCCGAGCAGGTCCAGCATGCAACCGTTGACGGCCTTACTGAGGTTCAGGAAGCCCGATCCCGTGCCCGGCAGGGCGTCCGCAAAAATGCTTTCCGAGCAACCATAGGGGCCGCCCGCAATGATCGCCGCGCCTTTGACGAGCCGGCCGTGCGCCATCTGGAATTGGCCGGCCATGTAAGCGCCGGATGAAATGCCCGAGACCGTGGTCTCGTCGATCTTTGCGCTAAGGCGCGGCAGCGGAACGGCCGCTTCTGTTTTGGGCTCCGAGCAGGCGCTCGCGAGCGCTAGAAGTGTCGCAGCCACGATCCAAACAAAAGGGCGTTGAATGCCGGTCGCTGCAATCATAGGTTTGCCATTGGGCCCGCTTCTGCCTCTCGGCGATTTTGGACAAGCGAAGCGACCCTAGCGTGTCACGGACGAAGCCGCCACCGCACCCAAAGGCTCATTTCAGTCTTATCGACACCCGGTCGGTGCGGCCATTGGCGTCGATGACGGTAAGCTTTGCAAAGCCGGCAGCTGCGGGATGCCATGCCGCATCCCGCACATGCGGATCGGTTGCGAGCGGCGCGCCGTCCACGAGCCACGTAAGCGGCAGCGCCCCGCCTTCCGCTTTGAGTGTTAGCGGTTCGCCCGAAAGATCCTCGTTCGCGATTTCCGAATTGTCGGGCGGGAACGATATGAGCACCGGACGCTCCAGATAGGGTCCGGTCTGAGCGATATCTTCGCCCGCCTCGCGCCAGCGCTTCAAGGGAACTGGCAGTTGCGCATTGGCGCTCGTGATCGCCTCTTGCGGCAGCGGCCTCAAGGGTACGCGCCTCTCGGAGATGCGCTGGAACGTATCGAACAGGATCGGCGCAGCCGCGCTCCGGCCCATCATCCCGGGAACACTCGCACCATCCGGCCGCCCAACCCAAACCGCCACCACATGGCGCCCGTCGTAGCCCACCGCCCACGCGTCGCGATAGCCGTAGGACGTACCGGTCTTGTAGGCGAAACGACCGCCTTTGGCGTTAAGCGGCGGCGGTGCGTCTTTCAGGATTTGGGTGACATAGGATGCCGCCAGCGGCGACATCAGCCGGTGCGCGTTGACGAGAGGGCGGACGCGCGTTTGCGCCATCGCGCGTGCTCGTTCCTTCGGATCGTCATAGAGGGGGATGCTGTCGCCACCGCGCGCCAGCGCGGCGTAGAGCTGCGCCAGCTCCTGCATCGTGAGCCCGGTGCCGCCGAGCGCCATCGCAAGCGTTGGTTCGCCCTTGTCGGGGAAGCGCGCCTGAACGCCGGCGCGGCGGAAGCGGCCGACAAGTCTGCCTGGCCCGACCCGGTTCAGCACACGAACGGCGGGGATGTTGAGCGAGTCCGCCAGTGCCGCCCGCATCGAAATCGTGCCGTGAAACGTCTCGTCGAAATTCTTCGGCGCGTAGTTTCCAAACCGCACCGGCCGGTCGTCGATCAGCGTTTCCGGATGTGCATAGCCCGCCTCGAAAGCGAGCCCGTAGATAAACGGTTTCAGCGCCGAACCCGGCGAGCGCACGGCTGACACCATGTCGACGGGTCCTTGCCGCGCCCCGTCGAAATAGTCGGACGCGCCCACGCGCGCGATGATTTCACCCGTTCCGTGATCCGCAACCAGGATAGCTGCCGATACTTTATCGCCGTTGAGCGGCGCCTGTTGCGCGGCGAGCGCCTCGAGTCGCGCCTGCAGATCGCGCTCGATGGTGGTGCGGATGACGGTCTCGCCCGAATGCGCCGCCGCCGCGCGTTCGGCCAGATGCGGCGCCAGCATCGGGAACGCGATGCGGCCGTGCGGCACCTTCTCCGCCTTCGCTCGCTGCGCCTGTCCCGCGGTGAGCACACCGGCATGGACGGCACGATCGAGAACCCTGTTGCGCGCGCGCCGCGCCGCTTCGGGATGCCGGTCGAGACGACGTGCCTCCGGCGACTGCGGCAACGCCACCAGAAGCGCCGCCTCCCCAAGAGAAAGCCGTCTCGGCTCTTTGCCGAAGTAGGCGAGTGTCGCCGCGCGCACGCCTTCCAGGTTGCCGCCGAAGGGCGCGAGCCGCAGGTAGATGCGCAGGATCTGATCTTTCGACAGTTTCCTTTCGAGCGCGAGCGCGCGCGCCATCTGGCGCAGTTTCCCGCTCGCGGTGCGCTCGTGCCGGCCGTCGAGAAGGCGCGCGACCTGCATCGTCAGCGTCGAACCGCCCGATACCAGCCGTCCGTGCCGCACGGCCTGTAGAACCGCGCGCCCGATCGCCATCCCATCGACGCCGCCGTGTTCGCGAAAACGCTGGTCCTCGAACGCCATCAGCAGCTTGATGTATTCGCCGTCGACGTCCGCCACCTCGACCGGCAGACGCCATTTCGCATCCGGCGTCGTAAAGGCACGCAGCAGCTTCTGATTGCGATCAACCACCGTAATCGACAGCGCGTCTGCCGCCTCGATCGAGACGTGCCCGGCCGCGCTCATGGCATGTCGGTAGACGCCATAGGCGGACGCACTGGACAGGGCGATGACGGCGGCAGCCACTGCTGCCACCGCCTTCACCGTAAATCGCGAACGCATCGGCGTCGCCATCGCGCTGCTCACTCCTTCGCCGTCACTTTCAGCGTGCCGGCGGCGGAGCGCGCGTAGCGCTCCGGCCGGTACATGTCTTCGACCGTTGCGGCCGGGTGCACGAACGTACCGGGCGTAATAGCGCGCACGATGTAGGCAACCGTTGCGGACAGCACCGGCGGCTTGGCGGCGTCAGTGCTCTGAACACCGTCCTCGCCATCGCCTTCCGCCTCGTTGTCGCCCCCGCGCGAGCCCGCACCCGAGAAGTTGAACGCGGCGACGAAGCGGTCGTCGCGGAACTCGGTGTGCTCGGGTTGCGCGGTCGATTTCAGCCAGTCGATGCCCTTGATCGAGCCGGAGTCCACGAGGCGCGGATTTTCGATCTCGAAGCCCGCCGGCAGCCGTTCGACGAGCAGCACGCGGCCGCCCGCTTCCTCCGACGTGATCTTGACCGTCATCACGAAGCGGTCATTTTGGCGAACTTCGCCGGCCCCGCCGCTCACGCTCTTCAGGTCAACCTTCTTGCCGTCCAGGGTGTAGGCCTGGCGCTCGATGGTGAAGCCCTTCGAGACCGCCGGTTCCGGCGTCAGCGCCGCGCCGATAACAGAAATGACGGCATCGACGGCCGCATCACCGTTGTTGACGATCGTCAGCGCGCCATCCTTGAGGTCGCCGGCCGAAAGGCCGCGCAGCACCGGTCCGGTCACCGGCGCGCCGTTGACGGTGAGCGACGCGGACTTGACCTCGTCATTCAGCGCCTTGGCGGCCAGCAGCATCCAGGCCTGCTCCTGCGTCGATGTATAGCTGCGCGTCTCATAGGCTTTGGCGATCACGGACGCGAGCTTCGGCGCCTCGCCGCGCGCGACGCCCGTCTCCGCCGCCAGCGTCACAAGCGCCGCGCCGTCGCGCAAGCTTGAGCCATAGTCGCTGCGGTAGCTCTTGTCCTCGCTCTCGCCATTCATCATGGCAAGCGCCGCGCCGAACGTGCGTTCCGCCCGCTCCTTGTCGCCCGTCATGGCGAGCGCCGCGCCGATCTGCGCCTTCGAAAGCGGCGTCGAGAAACGGTCGATGCGTTCATCCGCGTAGTAGCGCAACTCGCCCACCGGTGCGCGGCCGTTGCGCGCCAGCACGTAGAGCGAATACGCCCGATCCTCGCCGCCCTTCTGGAAGTCTTCCGCGTAGGCCAGGAAGTTCTGCAACCTATCGAGCGCTCTGTTGAAGCCCTCGCTCGGCACCGAATACCCGGCCTCGCGCGCCCGCGTCAGGAAGTCCGTGACGTAGGCGGTAAGCCACAGATCGGCGTCCGAGGGACCCCAGACGCCGAACGCGCCGGCCGAGTCCTGCATTTCGAACACGCGGCCAATCGCGCCCTGAACACGGTCCTTCAGCGCCTTGTCCTGGGCGAGCCCGACCTGCGCCGCGACCGCGTTGGCGACGACCAGCGGCATCGCGCGCGACACCGTCTGCTCTGCGCAGCCGTAGGGATAGCGGTCAAGCTGCGTCAGCAGCGTCGGAACGTCGAGCCGTGCCGCCGGACCAACTGAGACGTTGATCCGCGTGCGCGACTGGATGAGGTCGGACACCAGATCGCGGTTGACCGTCAGCTTGCCGCCGGCTTTGAGCGATGAGACCGTCGTGCGCTTGATGTCGCCGGCCGGCGGCAGCACATCGAACGTCATCTCGCGTTTCACGGCAATCCCGTCGGGACCTGTAACGCCAACACGCAGCGTCAGGGGGCCGACGTCCTTGGGCTTGTAGGCGAAGCGCGTCGACTTTCGCTCACCGGTCTTGAGGTCCGATGCCTTCTCGGCAACTGACACCAGCTTCTCGCTTGAGCTGTCGCCGGTCTTCTCGGCCAGCGCGACTGTGTAGGCCGCCTCCGGCCCTTCGATGTTGTGGACGTCGAACCCAAGGTTGACTTCGTCTCCCAGCGTCAGGAAACGCGGCGCGGCGACAGTAAGCGCGATCGCATCGCGCACGATGAGATCGGCCGAGCCGTGCCCAACCTTGTCCTTGCTCCAGGCAACCGCCATCACGCGCACGGTGCCGTTGAAGTCCGGCAGCTCGAACGGGATCGTGGCAACGCCATCCGCGCCGACGCGCACCACGCCCGAGTGCAGCGAAACGACCTCTTCGACCGTCGGATTGCCCTGCATCGCCGGGCCTGAACCGTCGCCACCGGATTTGAGTTTGCCGCGATCGCCACGCATTCCATCGATCAGCCGGCCGTAGAAATCGCGGATCTCGAAGGCGAGCTTCGTTTGCGCGTTGAACCACTTTTCCGGCGCAGGCGTCTCGTAGCGCGTCAGGTTGAGAATGCCGAGATCGACGGCAGCAACCGTCACATAGGCTTCCTCGCCGCTCGCAAGACCGTCGATCTTCACCGGAACGGAAATGTTCGCGGCCGACTTGACCTTGTCCGGCACGGTGACGCCGACCTTCAGTTCGCGCGCCGTCGTGTCGAGGCCGAGCCAGGTGACGCCAACGGCGCGGTTCGGCATCCGCTTCTGCGCTTCATCCATCGGACGATAGAGGAACGCCGTTACATACGCGCCCGCGCCCCAGTCGCTTCCGACCGGAATGTCAACTTCGCCGCCACCGGCTGCGATGTCGGCTTCCTGCAGCAAGTACAGTCCGCCGCCCAGCACCGTGATGAGCGCCTTGCCGCCGAGCTTCGACGCGATGCGCAGCTTCGCGGTGTCGCCGGCCCTGTACGCTTCCTTGTCGAGCGCGACGTCGAGCTGTTCCGGGCTGTCGATCGCCTCGCCCGTCGCATACCAGCCCGAGCTGAAGACGACGCTGGAAGCCGGACCGCCTGCTTCGCTCGACACCACATCGAGGCGATAGCGGCCCCAGGGCAGTGTCTGAGCGATCTTTACCGGTGCATCCGCTGAAACCGTCAGCGGGCCGCCGCCGACTTTCCGTTTCACGGTCACCGCGTCATAGGACCAAGAGCCGTCGCGGCGATACCACTGCCAGTTCGTGTCGAGACGTGTCAGCGTCCACGACAGCGTATCGGACGCCTGCGGCTTGCCGTCGGCGCCGATCAGCACGACGTCGAAGCCTGCCTCCTGATCTTCCGCCGCCATGAAGCGGTCGAACAGCGGCTTGATGCCGATGCGCGGCTCCAGCGAAGCAACCGGCAGCGTGATCTTGCGCTCGATCGTGCGCCCGCCCGCTTCCCGCAGCCGGATCAGCAGGTCGGCGTCGAGCGGCCGCGCCGTCTTCGGCACCGGCGGCAGTATGACCGGAATGGCCGCCTTGCCGTCCTTGTCCATGACGAGGCCGGCTTCGAGCGGCTGCCGCACCGGGTTCACGAATTCGTCCGAAGCGCCGAACGTATAGCCGGCGTAGCCCGCAACATCCTTGTCCGAGCCCTTGACGATGATCTCGCCTTCAAGCTCGAGCCCGGCCGCCGGCGGGCCATAGAGATAGCGCCCGTCCGCGTTGACGGTTTCTTCGCCGCCGGGCGTCAACACCGGCTTGGATGCTGCCAGCGTCATGTCGAGGCGCTCCGGCACGAAGTCTTCGACCAGGAACGCGCGCTCGGCGATCGCGGACGCTTTTGGATCGGTGTGCAGCCACAGCCGCCACGTTCCCGTCATCGCGGTTTTCGCCAGCGGCAGCACGATTGCACGGCCGCCCAGCCCCTGGTCGTTCATCACGATACGGGTCTGCTCGACGCCATCGGGCCGCGTCACGATCAGCGTGGTCGGCACGCCCGAGGATGCGCCCAGCCGGTCGCGCACCAGCGCCGTGACGTTCACGTCCTCGCCGCCGCGATAGACGCCGCGTTCGGTGTAGACGTAGGCGTCGATTGGTCCAGCCGGGCTACGGCCTTTCACGCCGCGATCGGACAGGTCGAAGGCGTTGAGCGTCAAGTCAAGGAACGCGTATTCGCCCTCGCCCTTCTCCGCGACCAGGATGGCGGGCGCGGTGCCGCCTTCACCCTTGATCAGGGCCGAGTCGAACCTTGCATAGCCTTTGGCGTCGGTCTGTGCGGTTGCAAGAACCTCGTTGTTGCGCGCGACCAGCTTCACGGTTGAGCCCGCAATCGCGGTCGCATCCGCGAGCGAACGCACGAACGCATGTACGCCGTCGTCGCCGGTGAAGGCGGTCAGCCCGAGGTCGGAGACGATGAACCACTGCGTGGCGCGCTGGCCGTCGTCGTTCTTGGTCGTCTCAGCCGGTTTGGCGATCATCACATAGACGCCGGTCGCGAGCTTGCCGGTCGTTTCCGTGACGGGGACGGCGGTCGTCACTTCCTCGTTGAGCTTGGCCGACACCTCCATCTCGCCCTGATAGACGCGGTCGCCCGAACGATCGCGAATGGTCTCGACCTCCCAGGACGAGAGCTGGCGCTGGAAATCACCCGACTGCAGGGTCGCCGCGAGGTTCCTGTCGCCGATGCGATAGACCTCGATCGCGATACGGTTGGTGTTGGTCGTGACGACCGGAATGCCCTGCTGTCCGCGGCTCGGCAGCACGTAGGCCTTGCCGGTGAAGCGCACGCCAGCACTTCGGTCGGGCACATAAACTGCAATGTCCGCCGTCTTGTTCAGCACTTCGCCGATATTGGAAGGCAGGCCCGAGCGGATTTGCACCTCATAGCGCTCGCCGTGCTTCAGGCCCTCGACGCAAAGCTGTTGGTCTTCCTGCACAACCGACTGCGGGTCCTTGCCGTTGACGGACAAGAACTTCGCAAGATCGGTCTGCGTGCGGCTCAGGTCTTCCGAAAACTGCAGGCACAGCCGCGGCGGCGTGACTTCGTTGTCGACCTTGTAGTCCGTCATGCGGAAGCCGTGTTCGGCCCGCAGCCGGTCGTAAGCTTCACGCGTGGTTTGATTGTCGGCGAGATCCACGCTCATCTTCAGAACGTCGATCGCCGGCCGCCAGTACGAGCGCCGCTCCAGCGCCTGACCCAGTACGAACAGCGCATTGGCGGTTTCACCCGGGTCCTTCGCGAGCAGGTACCCGCGATAGGCTGCGCCCGAAGCGTTGACGGGCAGGTCGTAGCGCTCGGACTTTTCCGGGTCGGCCTTGATGGCGAGCAGGGCCTGCGCCAGCCGCGTCCACAGTGCGCTGCTTTGATCGTCGGATGCAACCGCATTGGCGAGCAGCCGCGAAGCCGCGCGCGGATCGCTTGCGAAAACCTTTTCGGCCTCGACCTTCACTTCGGCCGGCTTGCGTCCGTCACCCTTCCAGTTGCTCTTGAGGTAGGTCTCGTAGCGCTTGGCGTCGGCCGCGACCCCCTGGTGCGTGAAAGTTTTTGGGGCCGACTGGGCAATCGTGACGAGTGAAATAAAGAGGAGGAGAGCAAGCGCGAGGCGCATGAGCCATTGCATGGAAGAACCATCCTTGAAAATTGGACCCCGCGGACGCCTTTGGCGGGTTTCGTCAGGGCGTCTTAGCCGAATATCGGCAATCTTCGCCCGTGCGTAAGACCATCAGAGGTCAACGACCTGAGGGGGGCGGAAAATGACCTCTTGTCGTGCGTTGCGCCAACTTGCGGATATTTTCCGGCAAGCCCTCCCCAATCACCATTTTAGCACTGGCGTCACGCGCGGGGATAACTTCGGACAACAAAAATGCCCGCGCGCGGCAATTGCCGGCACGGGCAAATGTTAACCTTTGTTGGTGTCGGGCTAGCGGTGCGTGTCCTGGCCGGACGCGGCTTCCGCATTTGCCTGTTCCGCAGCGATCAGCGCGGTGGCCACAACCGGCATTTCCGCGCGCCGCACGGGCGCTGCAATGGCCCAAAGCTTGTCGAAGGAAGCGGTCGCATTGTCGTGCCGGTTCGCGTCGCCCGTCGAATAAATCTCGAAGGCGTCGCGCTTTGCCGGATCGCGCCGCATGCAATCACCGGTCCACACTGCTTGCGTCGAAACGATAAGCTGCTCGTGCGCATCGCCGAAACGCGCATCGCGCAAAACGCGGAATTCGCCAGCCGGAGTTTCGCTGAATGAATTGGCGCCGCTGTCGTCCATCACGACAACGCGTAGACGGGGCGAGTCCTTGGCAAGCGCCGAGATCACGGTGTTCAGCGCGCACGCGACCGGACTGTCGAACGAGCGCGCAACAAGCGTCACGCAGGCAGGAAGTTCGCCGGCGCCTGCGCACTCCGCAAGCGCTTCGGCAATGAACTTCTTGAGCTTGGCTTCCTTCTCGTTGCGGTTGGACAGGATGGCGAGAGAAGGTGTCGCGAAGCGCATGTTTGCATTCCCAATTAGCAAGCCGCCAACCGACCCGGTCCGCAGTCGGCGGCAATTGACAGTCATTAAGCCCCGCAAGCCGTTAAACAAGCGTTGCGAAGGGGACTGAAATGAGCCGGACCGACAGCAAGAGTCTTTCTTTCCACGACAATTTATTCGGCCGCCGGTGGCGCCATGCGGCTGATAAAGGCGCGGTCTGCCGCCGTCAGCGGCTCGGCGATATTTTGTTCGTTAAGGTGATAATCCGCGGCGGCAACTGTTTGATCCTCAAGCGCCGGCACATCCTCGACGACCGTCGCATCGATATCCATTGCGTCAAAGGAGTCGGCGCCGGTCGCCTCAGCGAGCGCCAGGCGCAAGCTTTCCGGCATTGCCGCTTCACTGACCGGCAGCGTAATTGTCGCAGTCTCGCGACTGACGCGCAGCGTGGCATGCGCATCGCGCGTAGGCTCGACTGTGCGCTCAGGGCCGCCATTGCGAGAAAGCGGCGTGCGCGGCAACGGCAGGATGTTGGCCGCAGTGCGCACCGCATTCTGGGCAGCGTCGTTGAGCGCGTGCTCTTGCGTCGTCTCGTTGCTGTTGGCGGCGTGCACGCTCACCTCGGCCTCCGGCAGCGGCGGTGGATCGGGCCACGGCACGCGAGGCCCCTGCGGCGCGCGCGCGAACGCGGGCTCCGGCCGGTATGTCGTGGCATAGGGACCAAAGCGCGCTTCGTGCTCCGCATCGATCGCGAGCGGTGCGCCGCTGCCCGCGTGGGCGCGACGCGGCGTTGTCAATACGGAGGCGCGCTCGGAGATGCCGGCGTCGTTCGTTAGCTCCGGAGGCGTAGGCGGAACCGGTTGCCGCGTGCGTGTCCCGTCGCGGTATTCGCCTTCGATCCGCCGCGCCGCGCCCATGACCGCGCCGAGGATGATTTCCGACCAGGCGCCGTCGGTGAACTTGTAGACGCGGAACGCGTCCGAGCCCGCGAACTTCGAACCCTGCCGCGCGAGCCGACGCTTGATGCTGCTCGTCGTCGGCAGCAGGGTGCGCTTGAAGATTTTTTCTTTCTCGAAGCTCGCGAAAAGGTTGGCGAGCAGCGTTGCTTCGACGCGCAGCGTTTCACGCTCCTTCGGATTGAGACGAGGCGGTGCATCGAGCGGCACGGCGACGTAGTAGTCGCCGTTCATGTCGAACACGACGTGACGAAAGATTTCGAAATTCTCTCGGATCTGCTGATCGCGGTGGATCTCGTTGAAGCGCGAAAGGATCTGGATGACAGGCCCACGTTCCGCCGCCTGCATCTTGGGCATCAGCCGGTCGAGCCGGTTCTCGGCCCGTTGCACCATGGACACCAGCAGCAGGCAGAGGTCGACGAAGATCGCAACCGCGAGCGGAACGTAGTCGCGCTTGGATAGCCCGGCCTCCTGCTCCTCCATACTGCGTGCGGCGCGAATTTCCGGGCTGTCCGGATTTTCGACCGATTGCACGGCCTGCTTTTGCAATGCGCGAAGTTCATCCGCCGACGGCGGCAGTTTGAACGCCAGCAGCCCGTAGAACGTCGCCGTCAGCCGGCGGAACGCCTCGATCGTTGCTTCCGAACCCTCGACCGCCGCGATCTCCGGCTTCGTCAATTGCGGCAGTTGATCGATCGCCTTCACGACGCCACGCAGCGCCATCTGCAACTGCGGGTCGGGGCACGACACGCTGCCAGTTTTACCGTCGCCGAACGTGGTGCGCTCGGCGCGGTCTGACAGGTCGCTGCGGATCTGCGTCAGCTGCGGGTCGGTCCGGAAGGCGTTGAAGCCCGTCACCGTCATGTCGAGCTTGCGGCTCAAGCCGCGCATGAATTCGTTTCTGGTGCCGGTCTTGGCATCGAAAGTCGCGGCGTCGGCACTGGCTATCTTCACGAGATCATCGTTGAGCGACGCCATATCGCCTTTGACGACGCCGACCCGGCCTTTGACGAACTCGGATGCGAACGAGAAGCGCTGCGCGTCGTCCTCGCGCATTTTTCGTCGCGGTCCGTCGCCCGGCCGCGAGTTCGGGCACGACGTTCCTTTCGAACGCTCTAGCTCGGCTTTGTCATTCGAAACCTGCGTCAGCTGCACGAGTGTTGCCTGCAACTGTTCAAGCCGCGTCGAAGCGCCATGCAGCGCGTTCTGGACCTGGCCCACGGCGCTTTCGGCCGAGCGTGAAGCTTCGCCACGCGATTCCAGGACTTTCCAATAGAAACCGAACCCGAATCCGATGGAGATCAAGGACAGAAAGACGTAACCGCCGGCGTAGATGAGCCGGGTGGAAAGCGTGTGCGGCTTGAACATTTGGTCGAGCAGCCAGATGATCATCGTCATCAGCATGGCGACCGAGAAGCCGATGATAATCTTATGGATGAGCGGGAGATCGCCCATATTGGCTTCGATCAGCTCCAGCATACCGACGTAGGTCGCAACCCACGACAGCGCGCCGAGCCCGAAGATAAGAAAACCGCGCTTCCAATCGCGCGGCGGCTTTTCAGGCTCGTCGTCGTGTACGTTCGCCGCCGCGCGGCTACTCAAGGTTCGAATGTCAGTGCGCCCGAAGTCCATCGCCCGCTAGCCCGCCGAAAAACGCAAACACGGATAAATGCATCCGGGCGTGGGTGTTTTTCATGTCGCAACTGCGGCTCCGCCGTGTCGAACGCTCGGCGGAATTTAAGCGTGCGAAGTTTGCGATCGCGTCAGTTCGATTGCAGTGTCCGCAGCTGCTGTTCGGCAGGAGAGAGATCGCGCGGCGATTTCACCGACACGATATCCGGTCGCGCGCCGGATGAGGAAACAAGCGGCCGCGCCACCCGTGGCGGAAGCAGATCCGGACGCGGATGCGCCTTGGCATGTTGCGCAAGGTCGCTCAGCATCAGATCGAGCAGCGGCGCCGCGACCTGGCTGGCATGAAGGTTCACGGCCCACGGTGTACCCGCCGCTCCGGTACCGACCAGCACGACGTAGGAATACGCCGCGCCATTCGAGAACTGCAGCCCCCCCGTGATCCAGGTATCGACCGTTGCCGAAGGATCGGCGCCGACTTGCGTACCCGTTTTGGCGAAGTGCAGGCGCAAATCAGCTCTGCGGGCCGCACACCAGCGCGACAGGCTCTTCAAGGTTCCATGCGATACGCCACCGGCCTCGTAGCAGAGCGGCGCTTCGAGAAGCGCCTTCAGGAGCGGAGCGCCGCCCGGTCTCACCAGTGCCTTTGGCACGATCGCTTGCGCCGTCGCCGCCTGACCGGCGCCGTTCGCCCCTTTGAATGTAAAGTCGTAGTTGTCGATCAGGCTCGGCATTGCCACGGGCTTGGAACCCTTGCCGATCAGCGATGCCAACACCACCGACGACATTTGATGTACCCGCCGTGGCGAGCCGCTGATCTGGCCCAGCACCACCGCGGTTGAGGGCGGCGTGCCCCCGGCCGCGGCCTGCGGCGGCATGGTGAACCCGAAGCCATCGATCAGCTTTTTGATGCGGCCCTGTCCGACGAGCGCGGTCCGGTTCAGCAGCGGACCGTTGAGTGAGCAGGCGAACGCAACGATGGCTGGCCTTCCCTGCCGCAACGTTCCGCCCTTCGCGCACGTTTCCAGTCCCCGGTCCGGAGCCTCGGTATCGAGGTAGAGGCTGCTGGGCGTATCGCGCCCCTCGTTGGCAATGGCGATCGCGGCGATCATCTTGCCCGTTGACGCGATCATGCGCCCTTCGCCGTTGGGATCGTAAAAGCCGGTCTGTGCGCTGCGCGCCGTGAGCGAACCGAAATATGCGGCGGTCTCGCCGGTTTCATAATAGCGCACGATCCGCCCCGTGCTGTCGGCGGCCGCAAGCACCACGTTGGGGAGTGCCTTGTCGGGGCCTGCCCGCTTCGGGTCGAGCGTAAAGCCCGCGTTGATGCGCGATGCCCACTTGCCGTCGAGCGCCGTAAGCTCGCGGTCTACGCTGTCGCGAAATGCCAGGTTCTCCGGCACCTCGAACGTTGTCGTGACGCCGCGCACGTAATCGCGCCAGGCAAAGCCGTAGCTTTGCTTCATCTGTTCGCGGATGCCGTAGCGTGACGACGGCAGCAGCACATTGGCGCGAACGAACGGATTGGCGACGGCGCGCTTGGCTTCGCTTGGCGCGAACCGCTCGATAGCCTCCTGCAGCTTCGGCCGTACCTTGGGATCGGGTGGACCGCCGGCCAGCGCCATGAGCTCGAACACCACGGATTTTTGTTCGGCCTCGTCGGTGATGAGCTTGTCCGCGCACGTCCGCGCCCGGACCTCCGTGATGTAGCGCCACCGGTCGAGCCGGACCTGATTTAGCCGCTCGTTGCCCTCAAGCAGGATGATCGGCTTGTTGACGGCGGAAGCGAGCACGAACTGCTCGGCGGTGGAGAGATCTTTCGCTTCCTTGCCAAACACGATCTGGCTCGTGACTTCGACCCCGTGCAACGGCTGCCCGCCGGTGCGCTGCGCGAGCCAGATGTGGTTGGCCGCCCATTGTCGGAGAAGCGTATCGGTTCCATCGCGTGTCAGTTCACGATAGATGACGGGCGCCAGCCACCACTCTTTGAGTTTGCGAGCAAGCTTGGTGATGCCGCCTTCTGAGCGGCTGGGCGGCGTTTTATAGATGACGCGAGCGAACTGCATAGGCAGTGTCGAGCCACCGACGCCGAGCGACAGACGCTTCTCCGAGATCGAGCGCGTCACCGTCGAGATGGGAATTTTCAGGACGCCGACGAGATCGATACCGAATGGATTGAGAATTCCGCCGAGGTAGCGGTCCTCGTGATAGGTCAGGCAGCGCCAGTATTGTTCGGGCACCTCGCGCACCGGAATGGATTTGTGATCCGGGTTGGCGACGTAATCGCCGAAGGCGATGGCTGAATCCGTATAGTTGACGTCGCGCAGACTATCGAGACGCGGGTCGAAGGTGCCGACAAAGTTGCCCTTGGGATCGTACAACGCGGTCGCCAGCCAGCGCTCAGCATCGTAGCCGAGCTTCTCGTGCATGGTGATCTGCCCGAG
>CADECN010000045.1:0-1182 GCA_902825785.1 uncultured Hyphomicrobium sp.
AGCGCGCACCGGTCGTCACCGACTTGCCGTTCGCGACCGAGATGTTCTCGGCGTAGATCTCGCCGTTGTGGCTCGTCACGATTTCGCGTGAGATCGAAAGGCCGAGGCCGGAATTCTTGCCGCGCCGCGCGTCGGTCGCCGGGCGGTCGCTGTAGAAGCGATCGAAGATCGCTCCGAGCTTGCCCTCTGGAATGCCGGGGCCCTCGTCCTCGATGATGATATCCACCTTGCTGCCGTTGGGGCGCGCGCGAACAATGATAGTGCCATTCTCGGGTGAGAACGACAGGGCGTTGTCGATCAGATTTGTGAATACCTGGCCGAGGCGACCGTCGTTGCCGCGTACGGTGAAAGAGGTGTTGGGCGCAGGATCGAGGATCAGCTGCATCTTGCGGCCGTCGTCCGTCAGCATATCGCGGAAGATGTCGCTGACGGAGCGCAGGATGATGCGCACGTCGACGCGTTGCATCTCCTGGCGCGCGAGTTCGGCATCGAGGCGAGAAGCGTTCGACACATCGTTGATCAGGCGATTGAGGCGTTTCAGCTCCGCTTGAATCTCTTCAACCAGCAGGTTGCGGTCGTCATCGTTGCGGGCGTACGCCAGCGCTTCCGCGGTCGAACGTGCGGCCGCCAAGGGGTTCTTCAACTCGTGCGCCACGTCGGCGGCGAACTTTTCGCTCGCCTCGATGCGGCGGTAGAGTGCGTTCGTCATGGCGACGAAGGCGCGGCCCATCTGCCCGACTTCGTCCTGCCGATCGGCGAAATCAGGGAGTTCCTGGCGGGCGGATATGTTTTGGCTGACATGGTTGGCGGCTTCCGACAGGCGTTTCATGGGACCGGCGACGGTGCGGGCCAGCAGCAGCGAACTCGCCACCGAAATGATGAGCGCCACGCCCGCTATCTGGAGGATCAACCAGCGCTCGTCCCAAAGAACGTCGTCGATGTCGCCGGGCTGGGTCGAGATCAGCAGCACGCCGAGGACTTTGTTGCCGCGCTTGATCGGCTCGGCAAGAGAGACGATCTGCTGGCTCTGGCGGTTGAGCAGCAAAATTGGCGTTTCGATGCCCTGCTCGGCGGCGCGGCGCACCTCGGGGTAGAGGAAGCCGTTGGCGGTACCGAGCTCGCGGTAGACCTTCAGTTCCTTGTTGATCAGCCAATAGTGGATGCGGGTCCAGGTGTTCTTGA
>CADECN010000045.1:1192-16298 GCA_902825785.1 uncultured Hyphomicrobium sp.
GGCAGTGGCGCCGTGTCGTCGTCGCTGACGTCGGGTTTCGAAGGCGGTCCCTTCGCGAACAGCGTTTCGCTGTCGAGGATCAGCGTGGCCTTGGTCGAATAGATGCGGGCCTGCAGCTCGGCGGGACCGAAGACCTTTTTCAGCACCAACGCGGCCTGCTGGGGATCAATGGGCCATTCGAGGGCTGAAAAGGCGTCGTCGCGGCGGGCGCGCGGGGTACTGCGTTCGGGCAGGCGATCGGGGTCGAAAACGGCGCGTTCGTTGACGGCGCGATAGGCGATGGCCTCGGCCGTGATGCGCGACACCGTCTTTACGACATCGACCTTGGCGTCGAGCAGCCAGCCGTGATGAAGGCTCAAATACAGCATCGCCATGAGCAGGCCGGCGAGGCCCAATAGGTTCGCGAGCAGGATGCGGCGGCGCAGGCTGCGGCCGATGCCAAGGGAAAACCAAGGTTGGGAGAAGACGCGTTTTAATCCGTTCGCGACGCTTGCCGCCAACGGTTTTAGCTGCTCGAGCTTGCTGAGATCGGGTGTGGCCGGTCCCGTTACGGCGCGCGCAGTGTCCTGCGGCGCGCTCGCCGGCATTGCCGTCGCGACTGACATATCATTGCTGTCGAGCGCCATCCTATCTCCCGGTCGATGGCGATGGGCTTACTCTTTGAAGCGGTAGCCGACACCGTATAGCGTTTCGATCACGTCGAAATCGTCGTCGACCTGCTTGAACTTCTTGCGCAGCCGCTTGATGTGGCTGTCGATCGTCCGGTCGTCGACGTAGACCTGATCGTCATAGGCGGCGTCCATCAGGGCGTCACGCGTTTTGACGACGCCGGGCCGCGTGGCCAGCGCTTGCAAAATCAGGAATTCCGTGACGGTCAGCGTCACCGGTCGGTTGTCCCAATGGCAGGTGTGGCGCTCGGGATCGAGTTTCAGCTTGCCGCGCTCGAGCACGCGCTTCGACTCTTCCTCGATCTGCACGCCGTCCTTGGGCGCGGCACGACGCAGCACCGCCTTCACGCGTTCGACGATCAGGCGCTGCGAGAACGGCTTGGAAATGTAATCGTCGGCGCCCATCTTGAGGCCGAACAACTCGTCAATCTCCTCGTCCTTGGATGTGAGGAAGATGACCGGCATCGCCGACTGCTGTCGGACGCGCCGTAGAAGCTCCATGCCGTCCATGCGGGGCATCTTGATATCGAAGATGCCGAGGTCGGCGGGGTCTTCGGTCAGCGCTTCAAGAGCGGAGACGCCGTCGCCATAAGTGCGCACCTTGTAGCCCTCGGCCTCAAGCGCCATGCGTAAAGAGGTCAGGATGTTCCGCTCGTCGTCGACGAGTGCGATCGTGCTCTTTTCCTTCATTTTTTCCTCTCGAGCCCCGGGACGGTTGCAAGGCCGCCCTAAGAGCGGATGCTCAGTGGCGGCAGCGTGCACCAAATGTGGCGTCGCGATCATTGGCGGGGCGCGCCTGAATGTCTCCTGAATAGGCGACGAGCGCCAAAGGGGCAAGAAAAGCCGACTTATGCCGCCTTACGGCTGTGTATGGACGCCCCTTTTAGCTTGGCGCAGTAGGCGGGCGACGTATACGATTACCTGATCGAGTCTGTTCGAATTTACATTTGTTACAAAGTGTTACGTAGTAGCAGGGCGGCCAGACTCTTACGACCATTGCACATCTTGCCGGCCGCGCGGGCTTGGCTAGCGTCAGAGGTCCCTCGTTGGTACTGGTGCCGGCCGACTCCTTTTCTGGACGCTCGTGCTGCGTTCTGGTGCGCCGTGTCGACCGTTTCGGCCGGTGAATGCGACCGCAATGCAAAGGCCGTTTTGATGACCATTCAGCTGTTTCCCCTTGAGACGTCACCGACGATTCGCCGCAATCTGACAGAAGCGGACCTCATCGAGCACGCCATCCGGCGCGGCGAGGGGCGGCTTGCGGCGACCGGCGCGTTCGTCGTCGAAACCGGGCAGCACACGGGGCGTTCGGCCGAAGATAAATATATCGTTCGCGATGCTACGACCGACGGTTCCATCTGGTGGGACAATGCCAAGGAGATGTCGGAAGAGCAGTTTGACAGGCTGCTTGCGGACTTCATCGCGTTCGCCAAACACAAAGACGCCTTCGTTCAAGATCTTTACGCCGGCGCGGATCCCGCGCATCGGCTCAACACACGCGTCGTCACCGAATACGCGTGGCACGGGCTCTTCATTCGCCATCTTCTGCGGCGGCCAGAGCGTAGCGAGCTCGCCTCTTTCGTGCCCGAGTTCACGGTTGTCGATCTGCCGAGTTTCCGCGCCGCGCCGCTCTATCACGGCACGCGAACGGAAACGGTAATCGCCTGCAATTTCTCCAAGCGCATCGTGCTGATTGGCGGCACGAGCTACGCGGGCGAAATCAAAAAGAGCGTCTTTTCTTTCCTCAACTACGTTCTGCCGACCAAGGGCGTCATGCCGATGCACTGCTCGGCAAACGTCGGCAAAGACGAGAAGTCGGCGGTTTTTTTCGGCCTTTCCGGTACCGGCAAAACGACGCTTTCGGCCGATCCGTCGCGCGAACTGCTTGGCGATGACGAGCACGGCTGGTCGGAGAACGGCATCTTCAATTTCGAAGGTGGTTGCTACGCCAAGACGATCCGGCTGTCGAAAACCGCCGAGCCCGAGATCTGGGAGGCCTCGAACAGGTTTGCGACGGTTCTGGAAAACGTCGTCGTCGATCCGACGACGCGGACGCCGGATTTCGATGACAATCGCTTGGCCGAGAATGCGCGTTCCGCCTATCCGCTCGAGGCTATCTCGAACGCCAGCTCCACCGGCACGGCCGGCCATCCCAAGAACATCGTCATGCTGACGGCCGATGCCTTCGGCGTGCTGCCACCGATCGCGCGCCTGACGCCGAGCCAGGCTATGTATCACTTCCTTTCCGGGTTCACGGCCAAGGTCGCCGGCACCGAGAAGGGCATGGGGTCGGAACCCAAGCCGACCTTCTCGACCTGCTTCGGCGCGCCGTTCATGCCGCTGCACCCGAGCGTCTATGGCAACCTTCTGCGTCAGCTCATCGCCCGTCACGGCGTCGATTGCTGGCTCGTCAACACCGGCTGGACCGGCGGCAAGTACGGCGAGGGCACGCGCATGCCGATCAAGGTCACGCGCGCGTTGCTCAATGCGGCGCTGTCAGGCGAACTTGCCTCGCAGACCATGCGTGTTGATCCGGTATTCGGCTTCAAGGTGCCGATCAGCATTCCTGGGATGCTGCAGGGCATGGACGCAAAGCTTATGACGCCACGCGATACGTGGGCCGATCCTGCGGCCTATGACGCGACGGCGACGAAGCTTGCCGAGATGTTCCAGAAGAACTTCACGAAGTTCAAAGCCTACGTCGACGCGGACGTGCTGCGGGCGGGTCCCGTCAGTGCGCGTCAGGTAGCGGCGGAGTAGGCGCTCTCGGGCCGGCGGCGGCGGAATTGTGTCCGACGCCGCGACCTACCTCAAAAAGTCACAAAAGCTGCTCATGGCATGTGCTCATCAACTCCGAGCGCGTGCGCATGCCTGTCCTGACACCCGATATCCCCCAGGTCGAATCGGCCGTCGTCGAGATGACGAACACGTTTCGGCGCGAAAACCAGCTTTCGGCCGTAACGATCAATCCCAAGCTCAGCGCGGCGGCTCGCGCCTACGCGGCTCTGCTCGCCAAAACCAAGCAGTTCTCGCATACGGCGGGCGGCACGGATGCCGGCAAGCGCATCGAGGCGACCGGTTATTCCTACTGCGCCTACAGCGAAAATCTCGCCATGGCCGCCGACAGCCGGGGCTTCGAAAGCCGCCCGCTGGCGTCAAGCGCGGTCACCGGCTGGATCAATTCGCCGGGCCATCGCGCCAATATGCTGGAAGCGCACGTCTCAGAGATCGGCATCGGCGTCGCCAAGGTGCCGGACAAGCTGCCGAAGTACGTGACCGTGCAGGTTTTTGGTCAGCCGGCCTCGAGCGCCGTCGAGTTTCAGATTTCGAACACGCTCAAGGACACGGTCCACTATTCCTTCGGCGGCAAATCCCACAGCGTGGAGCCGCATTTCGCGATCACGCACACCTCGTGCACGGCCGGGCCGATCGTGTTCGACAAAGTCGGGAGCGCGCCGCCAAAAGCTGCCAAGGCACGCTTCGAGGCTACGGACGGAACAGTCTATGTTCTGAAGCCGGATCGATCGGCCGGATTGAAGGTCGCGATAGAAAAGCGGCGCAAGATCGAGTAGGCCCGCCGTATGTCAGCGACCAGTAAACGGCGGCCGCTCTGACGCACGAATGACCTTCTCAGCGTCATCGCCTCGGGTCGCTGCCGGTATCGCGCGGCGCCAGATTGCCCGCAGGCCGCGAAAGATCATCCAGACGGCGAAAAACGGTGACGCCAGCGTCAAGACAACGGCGTCTGACGCGAGCGCCAAACCGCGGCGCAGTATCGGAAAGCGCTCAACGTCAATGTCGGAACGTGATGTCGGGCGCTGTGCCAGCGAGGGCGGCGCGTCGGTGCAGTCCAACTCGTCGTCGAGTTCGAAGATCTTGGGGTTCGTCTGAGGGTTCAGCGGGCGACCTGAAAATCCCAACCTGACTTTGCTGCGCGGTACTAGTCGGTCGGCCGTCGTATGTTCCATCAGTTTCCTCAGGGTCCGAAACGCAGAGCGGCTGCGGGGGCTGCGCGGTGGTTTCGGATACGCAAGTTTACTGTTGCAGAGTGAGCGTTCGACCACAAGGCGCAACGCGCGCTCGATTGATTTTCCCACGGGAACATAATGCTGCAGCGCGCATCTTGTTCCGTCGCTCTGCGCGTCGTTGCTGCACGTCAATTTGATCTGCTGTCGTCGTTGTTTGTGACGACGAGTTGCGACGTGATCGCCGTTTAGTGGGGCGGTTCGCAGGTCGTTACGTCGCCACCAATTCTCTCCTGCTTCATGGTGTTGGCTGCGTCGAAGAGCGGCAACGCGGGCTGCGCATCGGCCGTCACCGGCAGAGGCTGCGTCGTTTCGAGCAGGCGGCTGATTTGATCTGCAAGTCCGCTGGGATCGATCTGAAGCCAGACCTTTAGGATGCGGCGCGGATCAAGCCCGCCCTTCTGCGTGTTGCAGCGGTCGCAGGCGAGCACGATGTTGCGCGGTCCATCGCCGCCGCCGCGGGTGCGGGGGATGAAATGATCGCGTGTCGCCTTTACCGGTTTAAGCGGCTTTCCCGGCCGCATCTGGACTTTCGCGCCACAATAGCCGCATTCACCCTGCCAGCGCCGAAACGCCGCCTCCAGTTCCCTCATCGCACCTCTCCCCGCTGTCTGCGCGCTGCTTACGCATCACGCAATCGGCAGGCTCATGGCCAACCGTGGCGCGGCAGCGGCGGCGGCGCTGGACACAAGAGATCTGTCATCGGCGTGATACATTAGGCACGCTTGTGTTCAGGACGATCATAGGCGGGATTTCCCAGCAATTTGGGCCCTTCGGTTGTCCGCGACGATCTGGACCGCGGCGCAAGCGATCGATTGTCGCAACAATTGCTTTTCTGCGGACGCCCGAGATAATGCCGCCCCGCCAGCCGCATTTATTCCGGGTGTCGTGAATGAATTTTTTTCGCATTTTGTCGCGTATCTCAGTTCCGCTGCTCGTTGCCGCCGCGTTCGTCTATCTGATCAACGCCGCCGGGGCCGTCAGGGACAATATCCTGTACGCGGTCGAGGTCATTGCGGCGGCTCCGCCGGAAGACAAGGCCTTCCGCCTCGCCGTCCTAACTGTTTTTCTCGTCTGTCTCGGGCTGCTGCTGTGGGCCTCGGCGCAGGCGCGCGTGCGGTCGCTGTTCGTCGACATGAGCAACAGCGGCAAGACCCTCGTTTCCCTCGTCATCGCGCTGATGGCGACAATTCCGATGCTAGCGTGGCTGTGGGCGGTGCGTGGCGCGACCAATTCCAATCCGGTGCTGGTCGCGAGCCTGGGTGAGACTTCGCTGCTGCTTCAGGGCCTGATGGCTGCCATCGCCTTCGTCGTGGCCTTTCTGGTGTTCGCACTGCCGCGCCGGCCGTTCATAGAGAACTTCGATGCTGGCCGGCTCGCGCTGTTCAGCCTCGTGGTCGCCACTCCGACGATCGCGCTCATGATCGCGCTCGCGCTCGACCCGATCAAAGCGGCGCGGGAGATAGGCGCGTTCGCGATCACCACGGCCTTCTTTGTCGCCGTTCTGTTCGTCGTCAATCTCTTCTACTTCGCAAGCCGAAGTCTCGGCGCTCCGGTCGGGCGCATCGCGGCGCTCGCAGTGGTCGCGATGTATGCGTTCATGCCGCCGCAGTTCCGCCCGATCGGGAACACGGATTTTTCGCGCGGCGTGCTGGGTATGAAGCCGCAGGAACTGACCGATCTGCGCACGCGCTTTCTCACTTCGGCCAAGGGCGCCATTCCGTCGGCCAGCAACGACATCTTCGGGATGCTCAAGGAAAAGAACTCTCAGGAGCTTGAGCAATTCAACAAGGCGCTCTTGGAGTTCGGACAGATCGAACTCAAATACGGCGCGCTGGCGATCGGTGAGCAGCGCGGCGTTCCGCACGCGCTTTCGGCGTTCTACGAGTGGCTGCACGCACGGCCCGACTTCGAACTTTATCGCAAGGCCGGGCGGAAGTATCCGGTGTTCCTCGTCTCGGCGCAGGGCGGCGGGTTCTATGCGGCAAGTCACACCGCGATGGTGCTGTCGCGGCTGCAGGACATCTGTCCGTCGTTTCGAGATCACGTCTTTCTCATCAGCGGCGTGTCGGGCGGCAGCCTGGGAGCGGCGGTATTTGCAAATCTGGCGCGTAACGACACCGCGCCGCGTCCGGCGGCGTTCTGCGCCGATGGCGCGCCGATCAAGCGAGACTACCAGCCTCGCGTGGAACAGTTCTTCGAGGCCGACTTCCTGTCGCCGGTGCTGGCGACGTTCTTCTTCCAGGACATACCGCGGTTGCTGCTGCCCATCCTGCCGCGCAAGGTCGACCGGGCCTGGGCGCTAGAGGAAGGCTTCAAGCAGGCCGTCGAAACGGATGTGGCGTCCGGCGGCGCCAACTTCTTTGCCGAGCCCTTTTTCGGCAAATGGAAGGCCAGCGAAAGCGTTCCCGCGCTCGCCCTCAATACCACCGACGTCACCACCGCCAGCAGCTACGTGATATCCGACATCATGTGGTCGTTCATGACGCGGCTGCGCCGGCAACTGCCGGAAACGCAGCGCGCATGTCAGCCGAAGATCGAAAAGATGATGATGGAGGCCGCCGGCGATCCGGTCGCCACGGGACGGATGACCGCGTTCGCGCAGAAGTGCTTCCTCGACTACGCCAAGAGCACGGACGATTCACCCGACGTGATGGCGCAGAGCCACATTCTTGAATTGGCGCCCGACCTTCAGCTTTCGGTCGCGGAGGCGGTGTCGCTCAGCGCGCGCTTTCCCTATTTGACGCCGACCGGCGTGATCGACATGCGCAGCGGCTTGCCGAGCCTCATGCAGTTGGCGACTTCCGACATCGCCCAGTTCGTGGATGGCGGGTATTCGGACGCGAGCGGCTTTGGCTACTCGTTTGCGATCGCGCGCGAGATCGATCGCACGGCCAAGCAGATCGCGGCGCAGCCGGGCGGCGAGGAACCGCCGTTCGAGCTGATCTTCATCACCCTTTTGGATGCCGTTGACGGCGGGCAGGAAATGGTGATCGGCGGGCGTTCGTACACGAACGAGGCGCTGGCGCCGCTGAGGACGGCGCTGAAGGCGCGCGAGATCGCGCAGTCGAGTGTCAGCGTGCTCGCCAACTTCAAGGATTTCAAGATCATCAACATTCCGCTTGCGGGCGGCGGCTTTCGTCCACCGCTGACGTGGGCGCTATCACGGCAAACGCGCAAGCAGATATGGGCGCGCAGCGGTTGGCTGCCGGCGATGGGCATGGATTCGGCGTTGGTGGAAGCGAACCAAGTGGGCGCGCGCATGGTCTTCAATCATGCGCCGTTCGAAGAGATCCTTACGCTGCTCGGGCCGCACGGGCCTCAGGTCGAAGCCCCCGTCGATGAGCCGGAAAAGGCGGCGGAACCGATTTCGGCGCAGGCCCCTCAGCCGGAAGCGGCGCCCGCGCCGCCTGCTCAGGACGCGCCGGAGCCGCCTACGTCCGGAAGTCCGTGAGCGTCAGCAGCGGCCGGAAGTCTAGGCCGGCTGAGGCGAATGCTTCGGCCGCGCCATCCTGGCGGTCGACCACGGTGATGACGCGCACGATCTCGGCGCCCGCGTCGCGCAACGCCTCCGCAGCCTTGATGGCGGAACCGCCGGTGGTGGTCACGTCCTCGACGACGACCACGCGCTTGCCGCTCATCGATTCAGAGCGCGCCAGGCCTTCGATGAGGCTGCGCGTGCCGTGCTCCTTGGCTTGCTTGCGCACGAAGAAGGCGGGCAGCTTGCGGCCGCGCGCATGCGCGACGGCGGCGACACCGGAGGCAATCGGCACCGCGCCCATTTCCAGGCCGCCGATCATGTCGGCTGCGACGCCGTCGAGCTGATCGAGGATGAGGGTTGCGATCAGGTGTGCGCCCTCGCTGTCGAGCATCGTCGGCTTCATGTTGAAGTAGAAGGTCGACGTCTTTCCGGAGGCGAGCTTGATCTCGGGACCTTCCTGGAACGAGCGGTCGCGGATGATTTCGATCAGGCGGCGTTTGGCTGTGGCGCCACTGGCCGTCGTTTCTGTGGTCATGCTGCGTCCCTAAATTCCTGACCCTAGAGTCTCTAGCCTGCGCTATTCGACGCTCTGACGGCGCAGGAACCCGGTCATCATGACGATCGACAGCGAGATCACGACCCAGCCGAGCAAGGCGTAGGCGGCCTTGCCCCATCGCCAGCCGACGCCCCATGCCTGCTGCGTTGGCTGGCACTGAGCTTCCTGCTGCAGGTCGACCAGCGGAAGGAAAACGTCAAGGGCATAGATGAAGCCGTTGATCTGATTGCCACAGGCAATCTCGTCTCCGGGGGCGTCGGCGCTGGCGGCGACGGCGCGTGGCTCGATGCCGTTTTCGCTGGTGCGGACCATGGTGAGGACCGGCGTCTGCGACAGCACGAGCGCCTGCGGCATGGCCGCGAAATCCCAGAGTTTGGCTTCCGGGATACCGAGAAGGGGGACTTCGGGCGTGCGCAGCGCACCGCGGTTGGCGGCCTCGACCGCGACCCAGCCGGCGAGAATACAGGCCACGACCGTTGCCAAGGCCCGGCCCATGCCCAGCCCATAGCCGAAGCAGATGCCGAACAGCTTGCGCAGAATCCACGGTCCCCAGTAGAGCGCGATTCCAAAAATGACGAGCAGAGCCACAGTCGATCCGGCGGCCGCCATAGTGCTTGGACTGCCGAACGCGTCGAGCGCAAAGACGGCGTCATCGGCGCCGGCGCGTTGCTGCGATGGGAAGGAATAGGCGACAAGCGCTGCGAAGGCTGTCAGCACTCCGAGCATTTGGGTAAACGTCGAGCGGCCGCCGAACAGGAACTCGCGCCATTTGCGCCGCCAATCCCGCTGCCAGTGATCGGAGACGATCGACGACTTGGCGCGCAGAATGGCAAGCGCGTCGTCGCTGCGGCCGGATTTGCGGTAGCAGTCTGCGACGCGCTCGTAGGGGTAGGCGTCGAACTGGTTGGTGCTGCCCGCCTTGACGTAGCGCGACACCGCCTCGTCGCCGATCTTGTTGCGGTCGAGCCATTTGAGGCGGAGATCGACGTGTGAGAGGTCCGCTGCCAGCGCCTTGCCGGAAACCGCCTTGAACTGGTCCTCGATCTTACCGTCCTTTGCTGCCTCACCATGGCTTGCCGCCGTGCCTGGACGGTCAATGTCGAGTATCTCGAAATTGAACACGGGAAGGTTCAGGTTGACGTGTGGACCCAATGCGCGCCCAAGGTCGTCATGCAGCGCACCGACGCGAGCCGCCGACAGGTCAAGCGCGAAAACATCGTCCTTGCGATAGCGCTGCGATAACTCGGCTTCGTCGTATCGTTCCCAGACGGAGCTGAACTTCACGAAATCGGCACTGAATTCACTGTTGCGCGGGGCCGAGCGGTAGGGCGCGTCATAACTGAAGAGACGGTCGCGGCTGATGTTCAACGCCAAGGGCTCGTCATCGAGCATCTCGACCAAGCCTGACGCGTGAATTTTGAAGTCGGACGCAAACAGCGCGTCGGAGTAACTCACGATGGCATTTATCGTGTAGTATTCGGGCGTGCGCTCGACGATCTTGAGCGTGAGGCGCTCGGCAAGATCGGGGCGGGTTTCGCGGTCGCTGCCTGCCGCGCTCAGCCCGTCTAATTCGGCAGGATCGGTGATAAGCCGGAAGGCGCCGTGTTCGCCCCACACGTAGGCACAGAAGAACTTGAGGTAGTCCTGCACGTTGGCATCGGTGAGCTTCAGGTGCTCGGCGTTCATGCGGTGGATGGGCGGCGAGGTGCAATCGAGCAGGACGACGTCACCGCTCGAATCGCCTTCGCTTCCGGGCCGTTTCGTTTTTAGGCGTTCATACGTGCTCGATCGTTTCACGAGAAGCGCGGTATCGCCCATGCCGTCCTGGTGAACCTCGACGAGGCTCCAGGAAGGATAGAATGGCAGACCAACACCACGTGCCTGATTGGAAATAAAAGGCGCAAACCCGATGCCTGATAGCTGGAGCGACCCGACCACATTTGCGTTGGCGAGCGATAGTTGCATCCAGTCCCAGGTCGAGGCCACGATCTTGACATTGCTGATCGAAAGATCGCCCGCAATGCGCAGGCGGTTGCATTTGAGCGAGGTTCTGGAAGCGACTTGCCTGAGCTCGCAGTTGGCGCCGACCTTGGCGCCCGTCAGCGCAAAACGACCCGAGTGGGAGATCTGATCGATCGCGAGGATGGTCAAGTCCTTGTCGATCTCGGATTCGGAAAGATCGAGGGTCTTGAGCTTCTTAATTCCGGCCAGCAACAGCTTGCCGCCGACGTGCATCGGCGAGCCGACAATGGCTTCGCACGTGAGATCGCGGACATCGCAATCGTTCGTTACGCGCGCGCTCGTCATCTCCAGGTGGTTGGCCTCCGCGTGCGCAATCCGAACGCGGTTGACGCTCGAACGCCCGGCGCCGATACGCTCGGTAAAACGCGCGTTTTCGGCCAGCAATTCGCCGTTGTTACGCGAATCGTAGAGTTGCAGGCGGCTGCAGGCAACGTTGCTGACCGCAAAGTCGCGCTCGAACTTGCTCCACCCGGCATCAAGGGCGCCCGTCATGTGACGGCGATCCGCGGCATCTTTGAATTGCGAGTGGGCCGCGTCGATCGTGACATCGCCGGTGAACGACGACTGGGAGATGTCGATGCCTCTTTGCGGCGGAGGAACGTTGTTTGCTTTTTCGGCGCCGAGCGGAGTTCCGCGGATCGTCAGACCGCCGGCGCTGCAATTCTGAAGCAGGATCGTACCGGCATAGTCGAACCACATCGTGGCGGCGCGCTCAGCGTCGCTGATATGCGGGCGGTCGTCGATCGCCTCCTGGAAGCGGAGCTGCTTGGCGATGGTGGCCTGGTAAGCATTGATGCACCGCGTTTCGGGCTTCGGCCAGTCGGCGCTCGCCTGACGCAGCTCCAGCGTGGCACCTGAGCAATAAACTTCGCCGTCGATGGTCGTCGCATACATGCTGATGCAGCCGACGCTACGAAACGGGATCATCGGATTGCGGTCGCTCGCCGCGCGCAACACGACGGAGCCGCCGAGATGGGCCTGTTCAAGCACGAGCGACGCGTCGTCCCATTCGGCCAGGACCGTGCCGCCGGTCATCCAAAGGCCGCCGCGCACTTTCGCACGCGCGAGAGAGAGGCCGCCGTCGATCGTGGCGCGGTCGATATGCACCTCGCCGTCGATCTGACAGTCGGCCAGGTTCAGGGCATAGGGCACCGGCTCGTTGGGCCCGCGGCGCTCTCCGGGCGCGCGATAACGCACCGTCAGGGCGGCGTCTTTGGCGCGCAAATGACCGGCGATATGCGCGCCGCCCATGTCAATTTCGCACTTGGGTTTGCGACCCGGAAACGCCGGATCCGGGACAATTGCCTCTGACGTTGCGATTTCCGAGAAATCGACGTTGCCGGCAAACGATG
Source organism: uncultured Hyphomicrobium sp. (assembly GCA_902825785.1). Taxonomy (GTDB): domain Bacteria; phylum Pseudomonadota; class Alphaproteobacteria; order Rhizobiales; family Hyphomicrobiaceae; genus Hyphomicrobium_B. The sequence continues at coordinate 13,297 of CADECN010000045.1, forward strand.
CGCCGTGGGCTTTCAGCGAAACCAGTCGGCTGCCCTTCAGCGACAGTCGGCCGAGGCGCGCATGTGATAGATCGATCGGACATTGGAAGAGGCAGTTCTCGAAAATGATCGCGGGCGGCTGGTCGCCCTGCGCCGTTCCCGCGTCGACGAGATTGAGCACCTCGCCGCCGTCACCTCCGGTCGCGATCAGCGCGCCCCTGACGATGAGCCGGCCAATGGGCTGGCGCTGCTGGCTGTCAAATCGCTCGTCGCCGAACGGCAGCCCAAGAAGCAGGGCGCGAATGACTTCGGCGCTGATTAAACGATCATTTTGGCCGGGCTCCGGCACCTTCTCGCGTTCGAAGACGCCGCCGAACATGAGTTCGAGGTCGTTGTCAGAGAGTGTCATGCAGCGCCCCACGCACCACAACAAATGGCTTTAAAAAATTGCCCACACCGGCCAATGGATTGAAGGTCTGCCATCACCGGCCGGCGATCGCAAGTCGGCCGAGGGGCGTAGTTTCTCGAACGAATTGGGCGGCGCCGGCGTGGCGGGAAAGTCCTCCACGTCATAAATCCGCCTGTGCCGCTTGCGTTGTCGCCACCGCGCAGGGCAAACAGCCCGGTCCGTCGCGTGTGATCGACCGCAGGAGGGACGACTTTGAACGCGGAAGGCTCGCTCGCCCATCGCATTTACGCCATTGCCGAGGTGCCCGGCAAAGGCGTGGCCGCGCTCTTGCTGCTTTGCCTTGTCATCTATCTGCCGGGCGTACTGCGATTGCCGCCCGTTGATCGCACGGAAATCGTATGGGCGGACACGTCGCGCGCGATGGTCGAACGGGGGACATGGCTCGATCCGCGCTACGGCGACGAGATTCAGGCCTATCGGCCTATCGGCGCGTTTTGGGCGCAACGGCTGGCGGCATCGTTTGTTGGCGATGCGCGTGACATCCGCGTCTATCGCATCCCCTCGTTAGTTGCCGTCACGCTCGCGGTGCTCGCGCTTTATATTCTGGCGCTTCCGCTTGTCGGCGGTCCGGTGGCATTTACGGGCGCGACGTTGTTCGCGGTTGCGCCGCTGACCGTGCTCGTCTCGCAGCTTGCGATTGCTGAAGGTTTGTCGCTTTTCCCTGCCGTCGTGGCGATGCTCGCGCTTGCGCGGCTCTATGTGAAGCGCGACGAGGAAACGTCAGCGTGGCTCGGGCCGCTGTTTTGGGCGGCGCTGGGCGTCGCTATGCTCGTCAACGCGCTGCTGGTGCCGATCCTTATCATCGCGACGCTGATCGCGCTGTTCGTGATGGACCGCGATTTGTCGTGGCTGCGCAGGCTGCGGCCGTTGATCGGCGTTCCGATCGCGCTACTCGTAGCGGCGCCGTGGCTCTACGTGCGTCATCTGCAGGACGGCGTGCCGTTTTCCGGTTTGCCGTGGCGCGATTTCCTGGCCGCGCTCGGCGGCGCGCAGGACATGAAGCTCAGAGCATTTCCCGGCACGTTCGTGCTGGCGCTGCTGCTCGGATTTCTGCCAGGCACGGCCCTCATCGTTCCGGCTGCGCGGCGGCTGTGGGATGCGCGCTCCAGCGATCGGCTGGCGCGATTTCTGATCGCCTGGGTTTTGGGGTATTTGATTTATCTTGAAGCGCTATCGTCGAAGCCTGGCACATACATGGTGCAGACGATGTATCCGGCGCTGGCGCTTGCCGTCGCGCTTGTCGTTCGCGCCCATGTCGAGGGCGATGCCCCGCCGAAATTCCACCTGTTCGCTTGGCCGCCGCTTGCTGCCGCCTTCGGTGTCGCACTACTGGCCAGCGTCGTCGTGTTCGCAGGCCATCAAGCCGGGATCATGACGGTTGCCGCCTATGCGCTCGTCGCCTGGCTATTCGCGATGAGCGCGCGGGACGGTCGTAGCGGAAACCTGAAACGCTGGGCGGTGAGCGGACCGTTGGCGCTCGCAGCGTTCGCCGTGACTTTGCTCGGTGTCATCCTGCCGTCGATCGAGAAGGTTTGGCCGGCACGGCAGATCGAAGACTTCGTGGCGAAATCCTGCGATCCGGGATTGAAAGTCGGCGTCGTCGGGTTCCGCGAGCCGTCCGCTGCGTTCGCGCTCGGCGTCACCAAGGACCGGCAAGCGCCCGAGGCGGTGGCGACGGAGGAACCGCAAATCGCCGTCGTCGAAAGCCGGTGGCTGGATCGTTATCAGAAGGCGGTCGCGGCCAAGGGCGGCGCGATTTCGGCCACTTACGGGTGCATCCCGTCCTACAACGTGATGCGCGGCTGCCCGATGACCTTCGTTGTGCTCGGCCATGGCGGCACGGATTTCTGTTTCACGCACAAGGACGAGGGCTGTTCGATCGAAAAGGTGTCGCGGCCTCCCTCGAAAGACTGTGATTGAGGCAGTCTCGGACTGGCGCAAGGCGACCCGTCACGTGCTATAGAGCGGCCACGAAATCAAAAAGGACGATTTTTCGATGTTCAATCCCGAACGCCCGCCCGAGATCACCGCGTCGCGCTGGCTCAACTCCGATGGCAAGCGCTCGCTCAAGGACGAGAAGGGTAAAGTCGTCGTCGTGGCCGCGTGGCAATTGCAGTGCCCGGGCTCGCTCAAAGCCGGCCTGCCGCAGGCGACCCGTCTGCGTAACGTCTTCGATGAAAAAGAAGTGACGGTGTTCGGCCTGCACATGCCGTTCGAGAAGTTTTCCGAACAGACGCAGGGAGAGGTCGAGAAATTCCTGGCCGCGACCGGCATCACGATTCCGATCGCGCTCGACAAGCCGAACGGCGAAGGCATGCCGCAGACCATGAAGGATTACGAGCTGCAAGGCACGCCCGCGATTTTGCTCTTCGACCGGCAGGGTCGCTTGCGCCGTCACTATCTCGGTGCGGTCGACGATCTGCGCATCGGCGCGGAGGTCATGGGACTGCTGATGGAGGAAAAGAACTCGCCGCGCGAGATTTCGCTCGCGATCGAGAGCAAGCTCAACGCGGCGCTGGTCGTTCCGGACGCGCAGGCGCCCGAGCATGGCGGC